>JAQXAR010000048.1 GCA_029252805.1 Rickettsiales bacterium | reverse complement strand
GCCGTAGAACCCGCAATGAAATATTTTATCAACTCTAACTGCTTATTTCTCGATAACTTACAATGCTTTATATACATCAATAACTCCTAACAATTTAAATGTTAGGTGTCAGCCCCTATTTTTAAGGTACCTCCCAGTTAGGGGGGTGTTGGTGTTTTTTTGTTTAATCACCCTTACTGCGGGCTTCTTCGGCGCGGATTCTCTTTACTTTATCCCATTCTTCATAGGCGTGGACGATCTTAGCCGCCAGATCATGGCGCACGACGTCACCATCCGCAAAGCGGGTGATTTCGACACCCTCAACTCCATCAAGTTTACGGGTCGCATCGGCGAGGCCAGATTTCACATCGCGCGGCAAATCCATTTGACTCAAATCACCGGTCACCGCCATTTGGCTCCCCTCACCCAAACGTGTCAGGAACATCTTCATTTGCGTAGCAGTTGAGTTCTGTGCCTCATCCATAATGATATAGGCATTGCTCAACGTACGGCCACGCATGAAGGCCAGCGGTGCCACTTCAATTTCACCATTTTCGATATGACGCATCACTTTTTCAGGTGACATCATCTCAAACAGCGCATCGTAAAGCGGGCGTAAATAAGGATCGATTTTATCTTTCAGATCACCCGGTAGAAAACCAAGCTTCTCACCCGCTTCAACTGCAGGACGCGAAAGAATAATCCGGTCTACTTCGTGATTGATAAATTTCTTCACCGCCATCGCCACAGCGATATAGGTTTTACCCGTCCCTGCAGGGCCAAGCGCAAAGACGAGATCATGATCATGCAGCGCTTTGATATATTCCGCTTGCTTGGGCGTATACGCCTTAACCTCTTTACGCAGCGTTTTAATCGTCAACGAGGGCACCGTTGTCGTTTTATTCTTGCTCGGTTTTTTCGGATCCGTTTCCATACGAATCGCCGCGTCAATTTCGGCTTTATTCACATCTTCACCGGCCGCAAGCGCGCCATAGAGATTTTCCAAAACGGCACGTGCTTGGTTGACTGCCTCCTGTTCACCCGTAATGGCCAGCATATTACCGCGCGAGACCATTCCTACATTAAGCTTCTTTTCCAGCTTCTTAAGCGTCGCATCATTTTCACCATAAAGCATCGGTAACAGACTATTATTCTCGAAGAGCATGGTTTCGGAATGGCTGGCGGTGCTTTTGGATTTTTGAGGCATAGCTTAACTTTCGTTTTCGTCTTTGCGAAGAGCGTTAGCGACGTGGCAATCCAGTGTTTTTTGCCCTAGATTGCCGCGCTCACTGCGTTCGCTCGCAATGACGGAGTTTCTACAATCCGCCCGGCCAAGCTGTTTGGCTGAGCTTCTACAATCTCAACTTTACATAAATCTCCAACTTTGTAACCCATTGATTGTGCATCGGTGACATGAACCGACTGTTGATACGGACTTTTACCAATCAACTGCCCCTCTTTTTTGCCAACTCGATCAAACAACACTTCAAACGTCTTTCCGTCTGAACTGCGGTTAAATGCCTCATGTTGGCGACTCAGCAGGCCTTGCAACAGTGCTAAACGTTTCACCTTTTCAGGCTCGGGCACTTGCTCTTTTTCCGCCGCGGGAGTCCCCGGACGCGGGCTATATTTAAAGCTGTAACTCTGCGCATAGCCGACCGTTTCGATCAGGCGCATCGTATCTTTAAAATCTTCATCTGTCTCACCAGGGAAGCCCACAATAAAATCACCCGAAAGCGCAATATCAGAGCGCACCGTGCGCAGTTTATCAATAATCTCAATATAGCTCGCCGCCGTATGCTGACGGTTCATCGCCTTCAAAATACGATCCGAACCCGCCTGTACCGGCAAATGCAAATAGGGCATCATTTGCGGCAAATCACCATGCGCGGCGATCAGATCATCTTCCATATCGCGTGGATGCGAGGTCGTATAACGAATGCGTTTAATCTCAGGCACATCATTGGCAATCTCACGTATTAGCCACGCAAGGCCGCGCTCATTGCTATGCTTATCCAGCCCATGATAGGCATTCACATTTTGGCCTAGCAACGTCACTTCAATCGTGCCTTTGGCGGCTAGAATCTTCGCTTCTTCCAGAATCTTCTCTACCGGGCGAGAATACTCACCTCCGCGCGTATAAGGCACAACACAGAAAGTGCAGAATTTATCGCAGCCTTCCTGAACTGATAAAAAGGCCGAGCCAGCTTTAGGCTTACCTGGTTGCGGTAATTCATCAAATTTCTGCATGGTTGGGAAATCAAGTTCCACCACGCCCTTTTTTGTTTCCAACTCGCGCAACATCGCCGGCAATTTCTGATAGGTTTGGGGGCCAAATACCATATCGACATAAGGCGCACGCTTCATGATCTGCTCGCCTGCCGCCTGCCCTACACAGCCGCCAACCGCGATAATGCTTTGCTTATCGCCTCGTTTTTTCTTGATCCGACCGAGATCCGAATAGACCTTCTCCTCCGCCTTTTCACGAATATGGCAAGTATTGAGAATCACCAAATCGGCATCCTCCGCCGTATCCTGAACCTCATAACCGAGCGGCTCAAGGATGTCCTCCATCCGCTCCGTGTCATACACATTCATCTGGCAGCCATAGGTCTTAATATATAATTTCTTGCTCATAGCCGCGCGTATAGCAGACGTAACGCAATTTTAACACTGATTTTGTTATGTTGGCAGAGCGATCACGCTCGGACAGAAGTAAGAAAACAAAAATCTCGCCCATACCGGCGCAGGCCGGTATGGCTCGCTAATTAGAAACTTCCGCTTCTTCTTCCACTAATCGCTGCTCTGCATCGGCGCGCATCTTTGCCATGCTGGCGTCAGAGGGGCATTTCACTAACTCATAGAAGCGTTCTTCGGGATAGCTTTCTTCACGCACAAAGCGTTGCAGACCTTCAATATATTCGCCATCCTTATATTCGATATACATAATATGCGTTGGCGCGGCGGGGAATTCTAGGCGCTGCTTTAGCGGCCAGCGCTTCTCTTCTGTCAGTGGGAAAAATTTAATCTTGAAGGTTTCAGGGAAAAATTCGTTCAAATAAAATTCACGGATTGTCGCAAAATAATCGGCACGTTCTGGCGTTTCACAGGCTATCGATGCGGGATGGATAAGTTCCTCTAACAGCTTTGCATCTTTCTCCTGCCTTGCATCCCGATAATTAGCGACAAACTCGCTCTGATGCTTGGGCATATTAACAGACGCCTTCCAAAACGGCTCCAGCCCCTTACGCTCAACCCCAATATAATAATTGGCATAATCCTCAGGGTCACCTTGCGGCGGAGCATCCCCCTCCACTGCTTGCGCGGAAACGGCAGTTAAGCCTATTAATATCGCACTAAGCCACCAATAATGCATTCGTCTTTTCCGCCATCGTAATGTCGTTATCTGACAAGCTATCGCTATCATGTGTGGTAAAAGTAACATCCGCATAGCCCCAACCAAAGGCGATATCCGGATGGTGATTGGCTTCTTCAGCCATCTCGCCCAGCTTATTGATGAAGGCAAGAGATTCGACAAAATTGCTAAATATCCAACGACGCGAAATTGACTTCCCAGAAGCCGCTAGCTCCCATCCTTGTGGAATATTCATTTATTTCTCCTTTTAATGAGAGCTCACGGATAGGCGAACAAAGTTCGCCTGCCAGATTTCTGGCGTTACCTGCGCGGCAAATGAGCGCTCTTTTAGATTATTACTTGCTTATAGACCAATTATACGGATTTTTAGCTCCCATGTCCAATATTCTTAGCCTTGATACGACTTTAGGTGGCTGCTCTGTCGCCCTCTCCAATGGTGCCTCCCGTCACATTGTAGAACGCAACCAACAAACCTCGCAACTTAGCGCTATGGTTGAGGCGGTATTGGTAGAAGACAACCTCTCATTTGACGATTTAGACGCCTATGCCGTCACCATCGGCCCGGGCAGTTTCACCGGTGTTCGTATCGGCTTGGCATTCGTGCGCGGCCTAGCGCTGGCCGTCAAAAAGCCTATCCACTCCATCAGCGGTTTAGAGCTACTCGCCTACCAAGCCATTGAGGCCGGTGTTGAAGGAACGATCCTCGCCGCGATCAATGCCTATCGCGAGCACGTGTATCGCCAACACTTTAAGATAGAAAACGGCCTACCCGTCGCGTTAAGCAAGCCATTCGAGCTACCCAACACTGACTCTGCCCCCGCCGACAGCACCGTTGTTGGCGATGCGGGCGAGTTCTTCCCAGGCCACCCGCAACTCACCCTTTTGCCCGATGCGGCCGCGCTTGCTCGCTACGCTGAGAAACTCCCTTTACCGGCACTTCATAGCAAACCAGCACCGCTTTACCTACGCGCGCCCGATGCAAAGGTCCAAAATGGGAATTTAACCATTGCACAATAAGGTGAGGCTGGTAGCTATTAAGCTTGTCCAGATAATATGATAATTTGGCGCTTTACTCGCGGATAGGCAAGCAAGACTTGCCCGCCAGATTTTTGGTGAGAGCCATGCGCGGCAAGTGAACGCCACTTTATTGCAAATAAAGTGATTAATGACCCTCCATGCAAGTCTACCTCCCTATTGCCGAAGTCTCCGTGAATATTCTCACGATGCTGTCGCTTGGCGGTGCTGTGGGGGTTCTTTCTGGCTTATTCGGCATTGGTGGCGGCTTTCTGACCACACCATTCTTGATTCTGTTAGGCATAAACCCCGCCATTGCGGTCGCAAGCTCGGCCAACCAGATTGTCGCCGCCTCACTCTCCGGTTTTTACGCGCATTGGGCGCGCCGCAATGTCGATTTTCGCATGGGAACCCTTCTGCTCATTGGTGGTCTGATTGGGTCCACTGGCGGCGTATTTATCTTCCAATGGCTCAAAACATTAGGGCAAATTGATCTTGTTATCTCCCTCCTCTACGTCGTTTTCCTAGGCTCCATCGGCAGCTTAATGGCGATTGAGAGCCTGCAAGCCATGCTTGGCAAGAAGAAAAAGAAGAAGAAAGTCAGCAAAACCCCACTCAGCAAACGCCTACCTTGGCAGATGGAATTTCCGCGCTCCAAGCTCACCATCAGCGCGTGGTTGCCGCTGCTACTTGGCCTTGCCGTCGGCGTACTCGTTTCTATCATGGGCGTGGGTGGCGGCTTCTTCATGATTCCGGCGATGATCTATCTGCTAGGCATGCCCACCTCCGTTGTCATCGGCACGTCGCTGTTCCAAATCATGTTCATCACCATCAACGTGACCTTCCTACATGCTGTCACCACACAAACAGTCGATCTAATGCTAGCCGTACTCCTGCTACTAGGGTCGGCCACCGGCGCCCAAATCGGCTCCCGCCTCGGCGCAAAATTACCCGCCGATAAACTTCGCGGACTACTCGCCGTAATGGTGCTTGCCGTCGCCATCAAACTCGGCATGACGCTATTCACTCCTCCCGAAAACATCTATTCCATGAGTGTGGAAGAAGTACGTTAGCACCATGATTGTCGTGACAGAATGGACCTGGGAAGACGGCAAGCTGACGGTAAAAGGCAACGGAATCACCGGCCACACCGCCAAATTGCACATTAATGGCCAGCCGGTGGACATCACCACCGTCGATGATGAAGGAGCCTTTATCTTTCAAGCTTCTGGCCTTAGCTCAGCCAAAAGATTCAGTGTCGAACATGCAAGTTCAGGAAAAAAAGTCTGCTCAGCCATCCTCCCCCTCTACATTTCAAAGGACGATTTTGAGAGATAATGCCTTACCCGTCAAAACACGGGGCACTGCGCCAGAACGGCTTACTCCTCCAACTCATCAATCATCGAGCTGATAATATCCAGCCCCTGCTGCCAAAATTCCGGCTTGCTGGCATCAAGTCCAAACGGCGCAAGTAGCTCTTTATGACGCAAAGTACCGCCAGCGCTTAGCATTTCGATATATAACTTCTCAAACTCTTTGGCTTTGCCATCCGCTTGATATTGCTGATAAACGGCGTAGAGCGAGTTCACCAAGCAATCGCCGAATGCATAGGCATACACATAAAAAGGCGTATGAATAAAATGCGGGATATAGGTCCAATAATTCTCATATTCTTTGCTGAACTTAATCGCCGGGCCGAGCGATTCTTTCTGCACTCCCATCCAAATTTTACCGAGCTCTTCCGTCGATAACTCTCCCTCAGCACGCGCGTCATGCACTTGCCGTTCAAACTCGAAAAAAGCGATCTGACGCACCACGGTATTGAGCATATCTTCAACCTTATGCGCGATTAGGGCTTTACGTTTCTTCGTGTCTTTCTCCGCCTTTAGCATCGCGCGGAACGTTAACTGCTCGCCAAAGACGGAAGCCGTCTCCGCCAGTGTCAGCGGCGTATCTGCCATCAAAGCACCCTGCTTGGCCGATAGCACCTGATGCACACCGTGGCCCAGTTCATGTGCCAAAGTCATCACATCGCGCGGCTTGGCCAGATAGTTCAGCAAAATATACGGATGAACAGATGGCACCGTCGGATGCGAGAATGCCCCCCCCGCTTTACCCGGACTTGCCGGGGCATCAATCCAATTTTCCTTAAAGAACCGTTCGCCAATTTTTGCCATTTCCGGTGAGAAATCTTTGTAGGATTTCAGCACGATTTTCTTCGCATCGGCGTAGCTATAGAGCTGCTCTTTACTGCTCGGCATTGGCGCATTACGATCCCAATAATCGAGTTTCTTTTTCTTAAACCATGAGGCTTTCAACTTATAATAGCGGTGCGATAACTTCGGATAACTCGCCTTAACCGAGCTCATCAACGCATCCACCACTTCATCCTCAACCGCATTGGCGAGGTTACGGCTGCTGATGGGGCGCTCAAAATTACGGAACCCATCTTCAATTGCTTTATCCTTGGCCAGCGTGTTCGTAATCAACGTAAAGAGCGAGGCATTCTCGGCCAAACCTTCACCGTACACTTTCGCTGCCGTCGCTCGAGTTTTAGGATTACTAGAGGACATTTTATCCAGCATCTCTTCCGATGTCAGCGTTTGCGCTCCTAGCTTGAAACGTAACCCCGCCATCGTCTCATCATAGAGGCGCGCCCATGAAGCGCGGCCCACGACAGATTTCTCATGCAGCATTTTCTCCTGCGCTTCAGGTAATTGGTAAGGACGCATCTGGCGCACATCACGCAGCCAAGGCTCATATTTCGCCAAAGCAGCAGAATCCGCTAACATCGTTTGCAGAGACTTATCCGTTATCTTATTGATTTGCAGAGTAAAGAAGAGGATGCTCGAGCCATTCTCTGTCAGCGCCTCACTAATATCTTGGTAGAACTTGGCACGTTTAGGGTCACTCACATTTTCACAATAATATAACTGTGCGAATGAACCTAGCTTACCGGCCAGATCTTCAATCTTCTCATATTTCTTAATGGCTGTGACTAATTCGCCACTATTGAGCAACTTCACCTCGCCGTCATAGGTTTTTTCAAAGATTTTACAGCGCTTTTCGAAACTCCCGAGATCTTTCGCCAACTCCGCAGATTCAGCGGATGGGTAGAAATGCGTCAAATCCCAACGCGGCAGCTCCTTCAGCTCTATCTTTTTGCTTTTAATCGGTTTTTTCTTTGAAACGGCCATTTTATCTCCCTTGAGTTCCTAATTGGGAACTATACTTTTTGCTCGCTCTAAGGTACAAGGAAGTTATGGAAAAAAACAATAAGAATAAGATTCCATTAGCACTTTCTTTTGAGAATCCCCTGAGAGCCTTGTTTACACTGGCTGAACAGCAACCCAACCGTTACTGCCTGGTCGAACCTCGCGGCAATATGGTGCGTAAATACACCTATAAAGAGCTCGCCGAGCTGGTGGAAACCATCGCTCGCGGTATCGCAAAGACCAAGAACAGCGAAACCAAGCCGATCGGTATTGCGGCGCAAAGCTCCTTCCGTACCATTGCGGCGCATTTTGGCGCGCTCTTAGGCGGCGGTAAAACAATCCTTATTCCCATCAATAGCACGGCTGAAGAGCAACTGCAGATTATCGCCGATAATCAAGTTGAGCTTTTGATCCTCGACAACCTCGAAGCCGGCAGCGACCTTGTGGAACAGCTCCCATTCCTGCCGCAGCTGCGGCAGCTCTGGATCCTGGGCGATGAACCGGATCAGTATCAAGCGCAAGTTTCAACGCTCGGCTGGCATGATATGCTGCATCTTGCCAATCAAGGTAAACGCAGAATCACGCTAGAACAGCAGCTTGAAGCATTAAGCGACAGTGAAAAACTATGCCGCTTCTATAGCCGCAATGATGTGAGCGAATTCCAGCATCACGACTATTCCCTGAGCGAATTGGCTGACGAGGTGAAATTTTCGATCGAACGTGTGGAGACTGACTACCCGTCTTTCAATCACGTCTCGCGCTTCCTTTCTATCATCCCGTTCAACCGCGTCATGGGACATGTAGAGGGCATTTACCTGCCCCTCCTCACAGGCCGTATGTTGATGGCAGTTGATCGTGAAGAAGCATGGAAAAGCGCTACCCTGCCTTACGATGCCGATTGTTTAGTGGCGAGCTCACTGTTCCTCAGCAATGCTGCAGAGAAAGTACGTGCCGAAGTGTCAGACCATGGTGGCATTGCGCAGTTCAGCTTCCAAAAGAACCTAGAGCGCCTCAAGAAAATGGCACGTCGTCGCAAAGACAAGGTGCTCGATGGCAGCCCGATGGTGAACTTCATCGCTGGGAAGACCGTGCATTACATCCTTTTCCGCAAATTAAAGGAAACCTTCGGTGGTGATATCAAACTCTGCTTCGCCATTGACGATGATCTACGTTTTGAAAACCGCCTCTTCTACCGTTCCGTCGCGATGCCTCTACTCGAGACCAACGAAGTCGACCTCATCGTCAAAGCCAGCGAAGACATAACCGCCGGCCTCGCCTTCAACGGCGTCCGCGGCACCCAACTAGCCAAAAACCAAGATGTATTGAAGCTAAAAATTGTGAGTTAATTTACTTCGTCATTGCGAGCGAAGCGTGGCAATCCAAAAATCTATCAACCACTCTGGATTACCGCGTCGCTAACGCTCCTCGCAATGACGAAAATATACCTCATACCTAAAACAAAAAAAGGCGCACCAGTTGGTACGCCTTTTTTTGTGACTTCATCATTAGCGCAAGGCGCCAGACTTCTACTCTTCGCTGATGATCTGCTCGCTGGCAACGCCCAGTAGCTCAACCATTTTCGCGCGGATATCATCTTCGCGCTCTAAGCCTGCGGCTTGAAAATCTTGGTGCACTTTGCGGAACACATCTTCATCACCCGGCTCTTCAAAATCAGCCATGACCACTTCTTTGGCATAATCAGCGGCTTTAGCATCATCGTAATTTAGCTCACCTGCAGCCCAAAGACCCAGCAATTTATTACGGCGCGCCATGGCTTTAAATTCTTGTTCTTTATCCAGAGCGTATTTAGATTCTTGCCCTTTTTTACGATTGTCTATGCTCATAGCGGGATATTCCTTTTCTTTTCGGTCATTTTTCGGTAAAGCTCGTGCCTTATTTCGCGCAATATACGCGTATCGAAGTTAATAGGCAAGGATTTGAGCACCATGGCGAAGGCAAAAACTAAAGGTAAACTCCTCTATGAAGGAAAAGCGAAACAGCTTTTCGAAGGCCCTGAGCCTGGAACGATCGTTCAACATTTTAAAGACGATACGACCGCCTTTAATAATGAGAAAATGGAGATTATGAGCGGTAAGGGCATCCTTAACAACCGTATTTCCGAATTCCTCATGCTTCGCTTGATGGAAATGGGTATCCCCACTCACTTCATCAAAGCCATCAATATGCGCGAACAACTCGTGCGTGAAGTCGATATCATTCCGATTGAAGTAATCGTGCGTAACCGTATTGCCGGTAGCTTCGCCAAACGCTTCAAAATGGAAGAAGGCGATCCGCTGCCATACCCGATCGTCGAATGGTTCCTGAAATCTGACGAATTAGGCGACCCCCTCATCACCGATGAGCATATTTTCGCGCTAAACTTGGCAGATCCTGCTGAGTTAGACGAAATGCATAGCCTCGCGCTTCGCATTAACGACTTCCTAAGCGGTTTGTTCCGTGGCGTTGGCCTATCACTGCTCGATTTCAAAATCGAATTTGGCCGTATTTACGACGAAGAAGGTATCTATATCCTGCTCGCTGACGAAATCAGCCCAGATAGCTGTCGTCTATGGGATGTTGAAACGAACGAACGTCTCGATAAAGACGTTTTCCGCCATGACCTTGGCGATATGACAGCAGCCTATCAAGAAGTAGCCCGTCGTCTTGGCGTATTGCCCGAAGCGGAAATCGTTTCAGTTGATAAGAAAGCTCCTGCCGTCAAAGGCAAGCCGATCAAAAAGACCGGTGGCCGTAAAACAACGAAAAAGAAGTAAGGAATACGACCATGAAAGCACGCGTAACCGTTACCCTCAAAAATGGCGTATTAGACCCGCAAGGCAAAGCCATTGAGAACACGCTGACTCACCTAGGCTTCGATGGCGTCCAAAGCGCTCGCCAAGGCAAGCTCATCGAACTCGATCTCAAGGAGACCGACAAAGCAAAGGCCGAAGCACAGCTAAAAGACATGTGCGAAAAACTCCTAGCGAATACCGTGATCGAAAATTACGAAATTGAATTAGTCGCATAAGCAAATTCAGCGCCTTAGAAGCATGGCAATTCTATGACAATTCTTTCGGATCCAAGTGCACGATCACTTCGGCATCGTGGAAAGCTTCTTCCAGTTTTGCTTCCAGCCCATCGGCAATATCGTGAGCGTCGCGTAAGTTGAGGCTGGCATCGACATCCAGATGCATTTGGACGAACATTTTGCTGCCGCTATAACGCGTTTTTAGAGCGTGATAATCAAGTGCGCCCTCATATGCGTCGATAATCTCGACAATCTTTAAATATTCTGCCTCAGGCACTTCTTTATCCATCAGGTGGTTAAAGGCACGCCCGCCGATCTTGCCGGCTGACCACAGGATATATCCCGCAATCACCGTTCCTAAAATCGGATCAACCAGCCCGAGACCTTCCATCGAGGCAATATAAATCGACACAATGATCAGCCCATTCATCAGCATATCGGTCATGTAATGCAGCGAGTCCGCTTCCAATACCACGGATTTGGTCTTTTTAAGCGTCATGCGTTGATAGAGCACAATCGCAAGCGGCACGACGATCGAAACCAGCAAAACACTAATGCCCGTTTCAGGGTTTTGCACTTCGCTAGGGTTCATGAAACGCCGGACGGCCTCATAGAACAAAAACAACCCTGAGGCCGCAATAAAACTGGCTTGCACCAGCCCTACAATATCTTCAATCGCAGTGTGACCATGCCGATGATCATCATCTGCTGGCTTTGCCGCATAAAGCACCGCCGCCAGGTTCATCATCGAAACCAGAATATCCATTCCTGAATCGAGGAGCGACGAAAGTAAGCTGACCGAGTCCGTCTCGCGCCAGCCATAGACCTTTAATCCCACCAGAAAAATCGACAACACAATCGGCAGCGCAATGGCTTTGATGTTCATTTCGTGATGGTGGTGTCCGTGGGAGTGATCGTGCATGCATTATGCTTAAAGGGTATCTTTGATTGCACAAAGCAGAAAATGACCTACATAAGGATTATGAAAACAGCACTCGCACTTATTGGCCTTCGTTTAAAAGAATGGTTCCTGCTCCTGCCCGCCTCTTTCCTCAAGCGCGCCGCAAGCTTCTTTATCCTTATTCTCCTCATCCTCATTCCGCTCAGCATGATCTGGGTGCATGAAATTGATGACTCGAGCGACCTTAACCTCGCCTCTCACTTGCCAGACTCTCCGCAAGAAATGGTGGCCAGCCATTCCGTCGCCACAGCGATTGCCTTGATTGAGCGTGAGATGAACACGCACCACTGGGCGCCTAATGACCCATGGTTCTTCCCCGGCGCGTGGCTGGACCGCATGCCTGCATACCAACGCGGTATCACCGCAGCACTTTCACGCTTTGCCATTGAAATGTCCGATCAAATTGGCCGTACCCGTGGCTCTAGCCGCATTGATGAGGATCTAGATAACGCCGCGGGTCTGATGAAATACCCGCCTGATGTGTGGATGTGGAATCCGTCTGTTTCGTTCATGCCAACCGCCTCAAGCGAGAAACAATACCGTGGCGCCATGAAAGCATTTCGTAAATATAATGAGCGCTTAGCCAAGGGTGAAGCCACATTTGAGGCCCGCGCTGATAACCTACAGCAAACTTTAGAGCGTATCGCATCCGATATCGGTTCGGCCAGCGCCGCCATTGCTGAACGTATCGATGGCAAAAACCGCCCCTATGTCGATTTAAAGGCTGATGAGCTTTACTATGATATTAAAGGCAAGATGTACGCTTACCACATGCTGCTCAAAGCAATGCGCTATGACTTTGCTAAAGTCATAGATGAGAAACAAGTAGTAAGTTCTTGGGATCAAATGGAAGAATCGATGCGCGCGGGTGCTGAACTCTCCAACATCTTCATCCTCAATAACGCGCCAGATAGCCAAGTTCTACCCAACCATCTCACCGCGATGGGCTTCTATTTGCTGCGCGCTCGTACGCAGCTGAAAGAAATAAGCAGCATCTTACTGAAGTAAAAAATATACTTGCGTTTCCAAATTCGATATTTATACTCAACCTTGGCGTTCAAACCGTCGCAGTACCGCCCCCCCGCTCCCGGCAGAGTGGACTTTTTGTTATGCCTTTTATAGGGTATGGCTCCTTATGTCGGGAGTGCGGTGAATAAAAGACCCTTCGGGGGAATAAACCCACACGTGTACTGCGTGGTTTGAACTCCCGGCGCCCCAAGGTGGGGTGCCGTTGATTCACCCTCAACCTAAGGAGCACCTCATGCAGTATTCCAAACCTAACTTTTGCGCACTTCGACGCCAAATTGGATTTAATATCAAAGATTTACGGCTCAATAAGAATCTTTCACTTGAAGAGTTGAGCCAACGTAGTGCAGTGGATTTGCTGTATATCCACAAACTGGAACGCGGAAAATACACGCCAGAATTGTACACGCTCTTGCGCCTTTCCTGCGGGCTTAATGTTAGTTTGAAGCGCCTGTTTCGAAAGACGGGGTCTTTTGTTAATAAATAGGATTGCCGCGCCGCTCATACTGCGTTACTCCTTCCCTTTATGAGCAACACAGCATCTGCGAGCAACGCATCCGCCCCCCTTTCCCCGCTTTATAACCGGGTTATGATTAAAGTTTCCGGTGAAGCCTTGATGGGCGATAAGGAATATGGGCAAGATCTCACCATCATCAAACGCATCTGCGAAGACATCAAAACCGTGGTCGATATGGGCGTTGAAGTGTGTTTAGTCGTTGGCGGTGGAAATATTTTCCGTGGCATGAGCGCCGCTGAAGCCGGTATGGAACGTGCCAATGCCGATTATATGGGCATGCTCGCAACCGTAATGAACGCACTGGCTGTACAAAATATTCTCGAGCAAATTGGCTGCGAAACTCGTGTGCAATCGGCCATTCACATGATGGAAATTGCCGAACCTTACATTAAACGCAAAGCCGATCGCCATATGGAACAGGGCCGCGTCGTCATTTTCGCTGCAGGCACAGGTAATCCGTTCTTCACCACCGATACGGCAGCCGCTCTGCGCGCTGTTGAGATGAATTGCGATGCGCTGCTGAAAGGCACGCAAGTCGATGGCGTCTACGATTCCGATCCCAAAACCAATCCCGATGCCAAGCGCCTAGAGAAACTCACCTACCGCAAAGTGCTCTCTGAAGACCTGAAGGTCATGGATGCCTCAGCCATCTCCCTCGCCCGCGAGAATGACATCCCAATTCTGGTCTTCTCCATCCACGAGCAAGGCCAATTTGCCAAAGTCGTCTGCGGCAAAGGCCGCTATACGATCATTGAGAAGTAATACGCTCTCATCCGCCCACTTATCACCCCGTCGCATGACGGGGGGCTAGAATTAGATATCGATTCTCGTGTGAGCTTCCAGATATCGTCATATGACAGCATGACAACACCTCTAAAAAACAAAAAACCCATTATTCTAATCAGAATAAATGGGTTTTTAAGAGATTCGGGTTGTTCACTCAATCTCGTCGTCTTTTGGAGAGGATTTCCTCATTTCTATGAAAGTCATGACGAGGAAGAGCACGATCATTGCATTGAATAACATAATTTTTTGTTTTTGGTCCTATTGCTTTCCCTCAAAAGCAATAGGACTTAGGTGAATAAATAAAAGGTTACGGAAAAATTGAGTCTTATTCAATTTCCGTTGCTTCTACTCCGTAAGCAGGGTCATGTGGATCCACCTCTTCTTCTGAAGAAGACTGGGAATCTGTATTGCCTACGACGAATAAACTCCGGAACC
Organism: Rickettsiales bacterium; assembly: GCA_029252805.1. Lineage (NCBI taxonomy): Bacteria > Pseudomonadati > Pseudomonadota > Alphaproteobacteria > Rickettsiales > Rickettsiales bacterium. Next base: position 32,722 of record JAQXAR010000048.1, on the reverse strand, counting down.
GGAAGTAAAAAACCAACCCAATTAGCGCTATGACTAACAGGCCTTGCAATGCTGGATGCATAAATGTGTTTTTAAAAAAGTTAAAAAAATTCTTTTTCTAATCGCTACAGAAGGCTTTCTACGTATAACGTAAGAAAGTTCTGACTCGGTAAGTTGGCCATTATATAAAAGATAATGAAAACGAAGTTAAAGAACACAGCGAAAAGAATAACCGCTAATATAAACTTTTTCAGCGCTTTTGTTTGTTACAGTTCTGTGACAATCCCTCTCCTTTTATGCGAGAAAAACGCTGGCTTTCTCATTGATTCCGCATTGGAAACCCGTTATCTTGCCGCCATAAATGAACAAAGCTTAAGCAAGGAAGCCCCAATTATGAGCGATAACGAACTCTCCGCCCTGCCCACTCGTATGGAAAACTCTATCGGTGCATTTGAAAAAGAACTGAGAGGCCTGCGCGCAGGCCGCGCGAACCCAAGCTTGCTCGATCCGGTGATGGTTGAAGTCTATGGTAGCATGATGCCTTTAGGCCAAGTCGGCACCGTGAGCGCACCTGAGCCACGCATGTTGAGCGTTAGCGTTTGGGATAAAGATAATGTGAAAGCCGTTGAAAAAGCCATCGCTGCAGCGCAATTGGGTGTTAACCCCTCTGCCGATGGCCAGCTCGTGCGTATTCCGATTCCTGATATGACAGAAGAACGTCGTAAAGAGATGGTGAAAGTCGCCGGCAAATATGCGGAGCAAACGCGCATTAACCTGCGCAACATCCGCCGTGACGGTATGGATCGCTATAAGAAACTCGAAAAAGATAAGGCAATATCTGAAGATGAGCTCAAGAAAGCCAGCGACGATATCCAAAAGCTTACCGACAAATATGTGGCCATAGCGGATAAGCTGGTGGCGACGAAAGAAAAGGATATCATGAGCGTTTAATGCCTGAAACTATACCAGAGACCACATCGGGGCGTAACGTTCCCAATCACATTGCCATCATTATGGATGGTAATGGCCGCTGGGCGAAGGAACGCGGTCTGCCGCGTAAATTAGGCCATAAACGGGGTGCCGAGGCGCTCAAGGCTCTGCTTACGGAGGGCAAAAAGCTCGGTATCCGTTATCTGACAGTCTATGCTTTCTCCGCTGAAAACTGGGGGCGTCCACAGGAAGAAGTGAGTGCTCTAATGGGTTTGCTCGGGCATTACCTCGATAAAGAGGCCGAGCTGCTAATTAAAAACCAAATCCGTTTCCGTACGATTGGCGATATCTCAACGCTCGAACCTACTTTGCGCAAGCGTATTGAAGCGCTGCAGGAAAAGACTGCACAATTCGATCAACTCCACCTGACAGTCGCCCTGTCTTACGGTGCCAGGCAAGAAATTACGAATGTGGTCAAACAACTTGTGAGTGACGGGGTCGAAGCCGAATCCATCACAGATGAAGCGATTGCTGAACGCTTGGACACAGTCGACCTTCCAGAACTTGACCTCCTCATCCGCACCGGTGGCGATCAACGTTTGAGTAATTTCCTGCTTTGGCAATCAGCCTATACGGAGCTCTATTTCACGCCAACTTACTGGCCGGACTTTAATGCCGAACACCTTTCACAAGCGATTGAGAGTTTCGATCTGCGCGAGAGGCGGTATGGGAATGTCTGATGAAATCACCACTGAAGGCTATGCTTTAAGCACCTTTCACCAGCGTGTTATCACCGGGTTACTCCTTATCATCGGGAGCTTTCTAGTACTCGCCATGGGCAGCTGGGCGTTAGTCCTAGCGATACTCGCCATTGCCTATCAAATGGATAAGGAATGGCACCATATTACGCCACCCGCCTTAAGCTGGAAATTTGCCGGCATCCCTTACGTCGCCCTACCGCTTATCTCCGCTTTAGCCCTGCGCGACCTGTCCTTTAACGCAATTTTGTTTCCAGTCATTTTAATCGTCGCAACCGATGTCGGCGCTTTCTTTGCGGGTAAAACCATTGGCGGCCCTAGAATCGCGCCCAGCATTAGCCCGAATAAAACATGGTCAGGCTTGCTTGGTGGTATGAGTGCTGCGGCGCTCAGCGCAATCGCACTCCAATCTTATGTACCGTTCCCTGACGGCCTATTATCGGCAATTTTAACCGGGGTAATTATCGCACTTCTGGCACAGGCGGGAGACTTTTTCGAATCATGGCTCAAACGCAAGCAAGGGCTCAAAGATAGCGGCTCACTCCTACCGGGCCATGGCGGTATTTTAGACCGTGTCGATGGCTATATCCTTACCCTGCCCGCCTTTCTGCTCTATCTTATAATCAGCGCTGAGGTAATAGCATGAACCCACCCGTCGCATTAAGAAACACCATCAAGCCGCAACTTACGGAGCCGGTAAAGACGGTCTCAATTTTGGGTTCCACAGGCTCTATCGGACGCTCGGCAATCGCACTGATTAAAGCTCACCCTAACCGTTACCGCATCACCGCGCTCACGGCGAATAACAATGTCGAAGAGCTAATCAAGCAAGCACTCGAGCTTCGCCCGGATTGGGTCGTGATTGGTAATGCAGAAAAATTACCGCACCTAAAAAGAGCACTCGACGGCACCGGCATGACCGTGACTGGCGGCTATGACGCCATTATCGAAGCCGCAGCCTTCCCTTCCGATATTGTACTTGAAGGCATCGTCGGAGCGGCAGGCCTAGCGCCCACCTTTGCCGCAATTCGTCGAGGCGCTACCGTCGCCATCGCCAATAAAGAGCCCTTAGTCTGCGCTGGCGATCTCATCCGCCATGAAGCAGCTAAATACGGCGCTACCTTACTACCCGTTGATTCAGAGCATAACGCGATTTTCCAAGTCTTTGATTTTGAAAAGCCGGAATCGGTGGAGAAAATCATTCTTACCGCAAGTGGGGGACCTTTCCGCACCCTCAGCCTTGAGGAAATGAAACATGTCAGCATTGAACAAGCCCTGAAACATCCGACATGGAGCATGGGCGCGAAAATCTCCATTGATTCGGCGACTATGATGAACAAGGCGTTGGAAATTCTAGAGGCCTATCATCTCTTCCCCGTGCGCGCCGAACAGATTGATGTGGTCGTACACCCAGAATCGATTATCCACAGCATGGTCGAATATAAAGATGGCTCCGTGCTCGCGCAGATGGGCCCATCGGATATGATTTTGCCGATTGCTTATGCACTCTCTTGGCCAGAGCGAATTCCTACGCCAACAAAACGCCTCAATTTAGTCGAGATGAAATCGCTGAGCTTTGAAGCACCCGATGAAAAACGCTTTCCTGCGTTACGTCTTGCGCGTGAAGTGCTAGAACATCGCGGTATTTCGCCGATCGTTTTCAACGCCGCCAATGAGGTCGCCGTTGAGCATTTTCTGCAAGGAAATATCACTTTCCCAGATATCATCCGTGTAATCGAGGCGACATTACACACCATCACCGGAGAACACTTTACCAACAATACGTTGGAAGATATTCTCGCCGTCGATGCTTGGGCACGTCGCCAGGCCATCGATATCATCAAACGAAAAACATAAAGCGAAGTCTCACATGGAAGCCATTGGCGATTTAACCCACACCATTCTATCATTTGTTTTTGTCTTATCCGTCATCGTGTTCATTCACGAATTTGGGCATTACATCATTGCACGCTGGTGCGGAGTCAAAATTGAGGTTTTCTCAATTGGCTTTGGAAAAGAGATATTCGGCTTCAACGACAAAGCAGGCACACGCTGGAAATTCAGTTTGTTACCGCTCGGCGGCTACGTCAAAATGTTTGGTGATCAAGGCGCAGCGAGCACACCCGATGGCAAAGCACTCAAGAAGATGACGAAGAAACAAAAAGCCGTCAGCTTTCATTTCAAACCGCTTTGGAAAAAAGCGCTAATCGTCGCAGGCGGCCCGCTTTTCAACTTCCTCACCACCATCGCCGTGTTCACTTGGTTTGCCTTTAATAACGGTATTACCTCGACCGAACCTTTCATCGGCGAAGTTATTAAAGAGTCTGCGGCACAAGAAGCCGGCCTGCGCAAAGGCGATCGCTTCCTAAGCATAAATGGCGAAAAAATCGAAGTGTTCCACGATATTCCGATGCAAATCATGACCAATCTTGGCACCAAAATTAACGCTGAAATTCAGCGCGGCGAGAAAACCCTCACCTTCTCAATCATCCCCCGTGTCATCAAAACGACGGATGCATTCGGCAATGAAGTGGAGCAACCCTTAATCGGTATTCGCAGCCAAAAGATCACCTTTAAAGATGTCGGCGTCGTGCAGGCCGTTAAGCATTCAGTGACACGCACATGGGATATTTGTGGTGCAACCTTGCAGGTTCTCGGGCAGCTTATTACCGGTCAACGCGGCACCGAGCAGCTCAAAGGTCCGATCGGCATTGCACAAATGTCCGGCCAAGCAACCGATGCAGGAGTGTCCACTGTTTTATGGTTCATCGCTCTACTCTCAGCCAATTTGGGGTTGGTAAATTTACTGCCCATTCCGATGTTGGATGGCGGGCATTTACTCTATTACACCGTCGAAGCAGCCAATGGCAAACCGATGGCGCAGAAGTTTCAGGAATATGGCTATAAACTAGGATTAGTCACACTCGTCTCGCTCATGGCCTTCACCATCGTCAATGACATCGTGCAATTACTCTAAAATAACTTGATTTTGTCGGGGATATCCGCATCCTCACAAAGAAAATAATATGGGGAAATACTACGTGTCTTCACGTCTTTCTGCTTTTACAGTTTTAGCCTTGGTCAGCACCGCCTTTTCGCCGCTTCCGGCATTTGCGCAAGTGCAGCCGACGGCAACCGCTCCGGTTCCAGTACCAGCCTCACTGCTCGCCTCTTCCGCATCCTTCCGCGTGAATAAGGTCGCCATCACCGGCAATCAACGTATCGAACATAGCACGATCCGTTCGTATCTCGGTATTCGTGAAGGCTTGCCCTTTAACCGTTACGATATTGACCGTGGCATGAAAGCACTTTTCGCCACCGGTTTCTTTGCGGATGTAAAGATGCAACCCGTCGCCGATCCCGCTGGCGGCGCCGTGCTGCAAGTGAACGTCACAGAAAATCCGATCATCAATCAGGTGGCGTTTGAAGGCAACCGTCGCCTCCCCGATGAAGACCTCAAAAAAGAGATCGACATCACCGCACGCTCTATCTTCACCCGTCCAAAAATTGATGCAGCGGCGCAGCGCCTCTTGCAGATTTACCGCCGCAGTGGTCGTTACCAGGCCACAATCGATCCACAAGTGATCGTGCTGGAAAATAACCGAGTAAACCTCGTGTTCGAGATTTCGGAAGGCAAAGAAACCAAAGTCACGCAGATTGATTTCGTCGGCAATAAAATCTTTAACGACTCTAACCTACGCGATGTGGTCAAAACCTCAGAAGAGCGCTGGTGGAGCCCGTTCTCTAGCGATGAGAAATACGATCCTGACCGTACGGCGTTCGATAAAGAACTCCTGCGCCGCTACTATGTAAAGCAAGGCTATGCAGATTTTCAGGTTAAATCCTCCATCGCCGCAATCACACCGGATGGCGAGAGCTTCTACCTCACCTTCACGGTGGATGAAGGCAAGCAATATACGTTCGGCGACATTCATATTGATAATAGCTTGAGTAAAGGCGTTGACCTATCTGCCGAACTCACCACCGAATCCGGCGAAATTTACAATGCTGACGAGATCGAGAACACCATCGACAATATGGTCACGAAGCTTGGCGATAAGGGATTTGCCTTTGTCGATGTGAAGCCTAGATTCACCCGTAATCATGCTGAGCGCACCATTGACCTATCTTATGAAGTCAATATGGGGCCGCGTGTTTATGTCGAGCGCATCAATATTGATGGCAACTCTCGCACGTTAGATGAAGTCGTCCGGCGCGAATTTCGCCTTGCTGAGGGCGATGCTTATAGTACCTCTAAGCTCGCGCGTTCGGAGCAACGTATTCGCAACCTTGGTTTCTTTGAAAATGTGAGTATCAGCCAACAACCAGGCACCTCCCCCGATCAAACCGTTGTCAATGTTGACGTGCGCGAACAATCTACCGGTGAAATTTCACTCGGCGCAGGCTTCTCTAGCACAGACGGTGCTTTGGCTGAATTCGGTATCAAGGAATCCAACCTCCTTGGTCGCGGCCAAGAGTTACGTTTAAACGCCTTGATTGCAGCGGAACGCCAGCAGTTTGACGTTGGCTTTACCGAGCCTTACTTCCTCGATCGCGAACTTTCTGCGGGCGTTGATTTATTCAAAACCCGTACCGACTTTTCAAGCGAAAGCTCCTTTGACCGCGAAAGCGTCGGTGGCGCGCTACGCTTAGGCTATGCGGTCAGCGAACACATGAAGCACAACATGTATTATCGCTTCGAAGAGATCGACATTACCGATATTGATGCAGATGCCTCCCGCTTTATTAAAGATCAAGAAGGTGCCAATACCAGCTCCCTCGTCGGTCATTCCCTCACGTGGGATACGCGCAATAACCGCTTTGACACAACAGATGGCAATTACCTTCGTTTGAGCCAAGACTTTGCGGGTCTCGGCGGTGATAGCCGCTATATCCGTCATGAATTTAAGAGCGCGAGCTTCTTCTCGATCGCACCACAATGGACTTTCAGCCTCTCTGGAACCGGTGGCCATCTCTATGCATGGGATGAAGATCGCGACATTCGTATCAATGAGCGTTTCTTTGTCGGCAATCGCCAACTTCGCGGGTTTGATCGCGCCGGTATTGGGCCACGCGATATCACCACCGACGATGCCTTGGGCGGCAACATGTATTACACCGGAAGCGCGGAAGTGACCTTCCCGCTTGGCTTACCAGATGATCTAGGCTTCCTCGGCGCCGCCTTTGTCGATGTCGGTGATCTGTGGGATATTGATGAAATCGGCAGTGAAATCGTTGATGCCAATACGCCACGTGTTGCAGTGGGTGTCGGCTTATCTTGGCGCTCCCCCTTTGGTCCAATCCGAATCGATTTTGCAAAAGCGCTTGTCAAAGAAGATCATGACGAGACGCAGCTCTTCAACTTCAGCTTCGGCACTCGTTTTTAGTTATATTTAGTCATAAATGGTTTCGTGTTTTTACTTGCCAAAGCGAGGCGATACCCTATTTTGCAGTTCAATCATAAACCCTATCTAGGAGATGTAACCGATGAAACTTACCACCGTCTTTATGGCATTTATACTGGCTTGCCTGCCACTCAGCTTTGCACAAGCACTTGATGGTATCGCCGTGATCAATATCCAAGATATTATGCGTGATTCTCTCGCCGCTAAATCGGTAAAGAAGAAGCTTGAAGCGAAACAAAAATCTTTCCAAAACGAAATGTCTAAGAAAGAAAAAGATCTGCAAAGCAAAGAGAAAGCCCTTGCAGCTCAGCAAAGCACGCTCTCAGCCGCTGAGTTCCAAAAGAAAGTAAAATCTTTCCGTACCAGCGCGGCGAAAGCACAACGTGATGTTTCAACCAAGAAAGCCAAGCTCGATAAAGCCTTCGCCGCGGCCCTTGCAACCATCCAAAAAACCGTTGTCACTATTGTTGAAGGCATTGCGAAAGAACGTGGCGTGAAGGTTGTTCTACCTACATCGCAGCTCCTTTATGCAGACCCATCAATGAACATCACCAAAGAAGTATTGGGTAAATTGAACAAAAAACTTCCTAGCGTGAAAGTAAATTTCTAGAGTCGTTTAATGGCAGATTTACGTTTCTTTGACCGCAAGGGCCCTTTTACTTTGGAGCAAGTTGCCTCCATAAGTAGAGTGACGTTGACCGATTCAACCGATCCGTCAACCAGCTTTGAAGATATTGCACCGCTTGATAGAGCTGAAGTCACACAGATTAGCTTTTTCGATAACCCTAAATATGTTGGGCAATTCGAGAAATCCTCTGCGGGCGCTTGCTTTGTGAAAGAAAAATTCGCAGATCGCGCGCCGGAAGGCATGGTCACGCTCATCACGCCAGACCCTTACCGTGCTTATGCGCTCTTGGCACAAGCCTTCTATCCTCGCGCTCAGTTGGAACCTAGCATCTCCGAACATGCAACGATCTCTCCTAGCGCCAAAATTGGCAAAGGATGTGCCATTGAAGCGCATGTTTTCATTGGCGAAAATGTAGAAATTGGCGAGAACACCATCATCCGCGCGGGCAGCTTTATTGATCGTGGCGTGATGATTGGCCAAGACTGCCAAATTGGCGCCTGCAGCACCGTGAGCCATACGATTCTTGGCAATCAGGTCATCCTACATCGCGGCGTGAATATCGGCCAAGACGGTTTCGGTTTCGCCATGGGCCGCGAAGGCCATGTCAAAGTGCCACAACTTGGTCGTGTCGTGATTGAAGATTACGTCGAAATAGGCTCTGGCACCTGCATCGACCGTGGCACAGGCCCTGACACAACGGTTGGCGCTGGCACCAAAATCGATAATCTTGTGCAAATCGGCCATAATGTTCAAATCGGTCAGGGCGCTATTATTGTCAGCCAAGTCGGCATTGCCGGCAGCACTCATATCGGCGATGGCGTGGTACTGGGCGGACAAGTCGGTGTTTCAGGCCATTTACGCATTGGTGCAGGCGCACGTATCGCCGCACAGTCGGGTGTCATGGATGACATACCTTCTGGACAAGCGTATGGCGGCGCCCCTGCTATTCCCGTAAAAGACTGGCATCGTCAGACGATTGCGATTAAAAAACTTATAAAATCGAAAACCAACTAAAGAGTGAATGATATGAGCGAAGATCTTGTATTAGACGTAAATGACATCATGCGGATGATTCCGCACCGCTACCCTTTCCTATTGATCGATAAAATGAAAAATATCGTTTCAGGCGAAAGTGCTGTGGGTGTCAAAAACGTAACGATCAACGAACCTTTCTTCGTCGGTCACTTCCCTGAAAAACCGGTTATGCCGGGCGTGTTGATCATCGAAGCGATGGCGCAAACCTCAGGCGCCCTTGTAGTACATACACTTGGCGATGAGGCTGAAGGCAAGCTCGTTTACTTCATGTCGGTCGATAAAGCGAAATTCCGCAAACCCGTTGGTCCTGGCGACACGATTGAGATTCTCGTCGTAAAAACCCAAGCGCGGCGCAATGTTTGGAAATTCGACTGTGTCGCAACCGTTGACGGCGTAAAAGTCGCTGAGGCTTTAGTCCAAGCCATGATTATGTTGGATTAAGCGTGAGCCAAAACATCCATTCCAACGCCGTCATTGAACAGGGCGCAACACTTGGTGATAACGTCACTGTCGGTGCGTTCTGCTGCGTCGGTGCAAATGTCGTGCTTGGCGATAACGTCACGCTCAAAAGCCATGTCGCAATTGAGGGTCACACGACCATTGGCGACGGCACCGTGATCTATCCTTTCGCTAGCCTCGGCCATGCGCCGCAGGATCTGAAATTTTCAGGTGAGAAAACAACGCTCACCATCGGCAAGAACAACACCATCCGCGAACATGTCACCATAAACCCGGGCACGGGCGATGGCGGCGCTGAAACCATTATCGGCGATAACTGCCTGTTCATGGTCGCCAGCCATATCGCGCATGATTGCAAAGTGGGCAATCACGTGATCCTTGCCAATAACGCGACACTTGCGGGCCATGTTGAAGTAGACGATCATACCATCATTGGCGGTCTCGCTGCGGTTCACCAATTCGTACGCATCGGCAAACATGCCATCATCGGCGGCCTATCCGGCGTTGAACATGATGTTATCCCTTACGGCTCTGTCATTGGCGAACGCGCGAACCTTGCTGGCCTCAACCTTATCGGCCTAAAACGCCGCGGCTTCTCACGCGATGCGATCCACGGTTTACGCAACGCCTATAAAGAACTCTTCGCCGCGAATGATACACTTGAGGCGCGCAGCAAGCAGGTGAAATCCTCGCATAGCCAAAACGAGCAAGTCCAAGAAGTGATCGACTTTATTGAGAATGCAGGTTCACGTTCCATCTGCGTTCCTAAGGCGAGCTAACCATGCGCAAAGTCGGGCTTATTGCCGGACAGGGTGATCTTCCCGCGCTCATCCTAGAGGCTCTTAAATCGCAATCACGCGAGGTCTTTACTATCGCAGTCAAAAACCACGCACGCTCAGCGCTCGTATCCGATACTCCACACGCTTGGCTTGGCATGGGCGAGATTGCACAATCCTTGCCTATTTTCCGCGCACAAGGCGTCACCCATATCATCATGGCTGGAGGCGTTTCCCGCCCGCCTTTACACACATTACGCCCTTCTCTACTAGCCTTGAAAATGTTTTGCCAACTTGGAATGTCTTTCTTCCGGGGCGATAATGCTTTGTTCAAAGCCATCACTCGGATTTTAGAAAAACAAGGCTTCCAAATCATTGGTGCCGATGAAATTCTAAAAGACCTGCTAACCCCTAAAGCCTGCCTGACTCAAGCCACACCACACGATTTGGATTCAGTCACTTTCGCCGCCAAAGCGGCGCGTGATTTAGGCGCTAAAGATATAGGCCAAGCGGTCATCATCCAAAACGATAAAATCCTCGCAGCGGAAGATAGCACCGGCACCGATGCCCTCATTAAACGTGTTGGCATCGCTCAAGGCGCAATCCTTGCTAAAATGAAGAAACCGCAGCAAGAGCGGCGTGTTGACTTACCCACCATTGGTCCTGATACCATCAAAGCACTTGTAGCAGGCCAATTCGCGGGCGTAGTGCTCGAAGCGGAACATTCCCTCATCCTACATCGCGAAAAAACCATCGCCCTAGCTGACAAGCACGACCTGTTTGTGATAGGCATATAGTATGGAAAGCACGCCCCATATCTACCTCGTTGCCGGCGAATCTTCCGGTGATTTACTCGGTGGGAAGCTCATGATGGCGCTAAAGAAGATACACCCTGAGCTCACCTTCTCCGGGCTTGGCGGTCCTAAGATGGGCGCGCAGGGGCTAGCCCCTCTCTTTGATTTTAGCGAGCTCTCACTTATGGGTTTTGCGGAAGTGCTACCGCATATCCGCAAACTCAAACGTCGTATGGCACAAGTGCGTGACGACATTATCGCCAAACAACCTGAGATCGTTGTCACCATTGATTCACCGGGCTTCAACTTCCGTCTGGTCAAGCAGCTACGCGAATCGGGTAAAGTCGATAACATCAAGTTCCTGCATTATGTCGCGCCGACGGTTTGGGCTTACAAACCTAAACGTGCCGAAAAAGTGGCGACGCTTTTCGATAAACTTCTCGTTCTACTTCCCTTCGAACCGCCTTATTTTGAGCGCGAAGGCCTCTCCACCACTTTCATCGGCCATCCGGTACTTGAGGATGACTACACTCGAGCAGACGGCCAAGCCTTCCGCGAAAAGCACGGCATCTTACCCGGCGCGCCTCTCATGCTGCTGCTACCGGGGAGCCGCACGACAGAGATTCGTCGGCATCTTACGATTTTTCAGCAAACACTCGAACTGCTTGCCGCGCGTTTCGGCGGCTTAGCCGAAGTAATCATTGTGCCCAAGAATATGGAACATGAGATTCAGGAACATTTAGAGGATTGGCCGGGTCATCCCATCATTGTGACCGAGCAAGACGAGAAGCATGATGCCTTTGCCGCCGCCACCGTAGCGCTCGTAAAATCAGGCACGATCACACTTGAACTTGCCTGTGCGCGCGTGCCGATGGTCGTCACCTACCGTGTATCCGCCATCACCGCTTGGCTATTGCGCCGGATGATTAAGGTAAAATATGTCAGCCTCGTCAATCTCCTACTAAACCGCGAGGCTATCCCGGAATTAATACAAGAGAAGTGCCATCCTGATAAATTGGCGACGAAGCTTTCCGGCTTCCTCTCCAGCAATGAGATGGGCGATAAGCAGATTGAAGAAGCCCAAGCAGCCCTCGCACAACTCATCCCCGAAAGTGGCCAACCGCCCTCACAAATAGCGGCCAAAGAAGTGCTGAAGTTAGCTCTTCAAAAAGCGTAGCTTCTCATCCTGTCCGAACAGATAGAGCAGCATTCGCAATCGCTTACCCCGTTCGGTTTCCAGGTCTATATCGTTATGCAAAATGAGCTTCACCTCGTCACGTGCGGCTTTTAGTAGCACTTGATCGCGCGGGAGTTCGGCAAAATGGAAGGCGGGCATGCCGCTTTGGCGTGTGCCTAATATCTCGCCACTTCCACGCAAGCGAAGGTCCTCTTCCGCCAGATAGAAACCGTCATTACTCTCGCGCATCACCTTGAGTCGTTCCCGGCTCGTTTCACCGACTTTATCCGCATAAAGCAGCAAGCAGCTGGAGGCTTTGTCACTCCGCCCGACACGCCCACGTAGCTGGTGCAACTGTGACAGACCGAAACGCTCGGCATGTTCGATCACCATAATCGTCGCATCGGGCACATCGACCCCCACCTCAACCACGGTCGTCGCCACCAGCAAGCGGGAATCTCCATTCGCAAAGCGCTGCATTTCAATCTCGCGTTCTTCGCCTTTGATGCGGCCATGTACGAGGGTCGCATTGGTCAAATGCTTAAATCGAACCGCAAATTCACGGTGACGCTCCACCGCCGCCGCCAAATCCGTTTCCATCTCTTCCGAGCCTTCAACCAGTGGGCATATCCAATAGATTTTCTCGCCACGCGCCAACGCCTGCTCCACCGATTGCATCACCTTCTCATAACGTGCGAGCGGCATGGCGCTAGTTTTGATTTCCTGTCGGCCTGCCGGCTTTTCGCGCAAGATCGATACCTCCATATCGCCAAACAGCGTCATGGTGAGACTCCGCGGAATCGGCGTCGCAGACATGAGCAGCATGTGCGTACCCTGCCCTTTATCGGCCAGTTTCAGCCGCTGATTTACACCAAAACGATGTTGCTCATCCACCACCGCGAGCATGAGATTCTTGAACGTGACAGAATCCTGAAACACAGCATGCGTGCCAATTACGATCGGTAATTCTCCACTCTCCATTTGCGCCATCACGCGCGCGCGCTCCGCCGGCTCGCAGGAGCCCGACAGTAACGCCACTGGGATCTCCAGAGATTCCAGCACCTTCTTAAACGCGGCCAAATGCTGGCGCCCCAAAATCTCTGTTGGCACCATCAATGCCGCCTGCCCGCCCGCTTCAACCACCGCTAGCATCGCAGCCAGCGCGACCACAGTCTTACCGCTACCCACATCACCTTGCAGCAAGCGCAGCATCCGCTTACCGCTAGCCATATCATCATCGATTTCGCCAAGCACTTCCTGCTGTCCGCCGGTGAGCGTAAAGGGCAAGCTCTCTATTAACTGCTGACGTAACACTCCTTGCGGCGCAATCATCGGCGCATGCGCGCTACGCTGCATTTTCTCGCGCACGAGAGTAAGCGTGAGCTGACTGGCTAGTAGTTCATCGTAAATAAGGCGTTGGAAATAAGGGCTATTACTGCTGATATCAGCGCGTTCCTGCGGCTCATGAATCAAACGCAAGCTACGATAGAAGCACCGCCACCCCTGGCTCTTCTTCCATTCAGGGTCGAGCCATTCCGGTATCTTATCCGCCTGTATCACCGATTGCGTCATCAGCTCCAGCAATTTACGATGATGCAACCCTTGAGTCAGCGGATAAATCGGCTCTAATTTCGCCAGCGGCTCTTCCTGCTCAGGGCGCGCCACCATTTGCGGATGTACAATCTGCCAGCCTTGTTTGCCTTGCTCTAGCTTGCCCGAAACTAAGCGCACTTGCCCTTCTGGAAAGGTACGACTCAGATAATCGCCCTTGGCATTAAAAAAGATAAGATTCAGCGTGATTTGCTCATTATGGCACGCAATGCGATACGGCACTCGCCGGCGCCCCTGCGGCGCGGCATAATGATTATCAATCACCAGCTGCAACGTCACCACCTGCCCTTCAGATTTCTCGGTAATATGGCTCGTCATTGAGCGATCCACCACATCGACCGGCAGATGCATCAACAGATCCCGCACGCAAGGCGCATCACGCTTCAACAGCTGCTGAAGCTGTTCATAGCCCTTATCCCCCACCCCGCGTAAATGGCGAAGACTAAAAAACCAGTTATCAAGTTCGGTTGGGCGCATCCTTCTTTCATAGTGCTTTTAACAATGAAAACCATTAGGAAACATGCATGGACAATAAATTCCCTCTCTCCGTTTTCATTATCTGCAAGAATGAGGCAGATCGTATTCACTTACCGATTGAATCGACCAAGGATTGGGTGGATGAGGTGATCGTGGTCGATAGTGGCTCTACCGATGGCACGATGGATAAGGCGAAAGAGCTAGGGGCGACGCAGGTACTCTTCAACGAATGGCCGGGTTATGGGCCGCAGAAAGTTTTCTGCGAGAATCTATGCAAAAATCGCTGGCTGCTGAATTTGGATGCGGATGAGGCTTGTTCGCCGGACTTGATCGAGCATATCAAAACACTCTTCGCAAACGGCGAGCCTAAAGATGCGCTCTATGCGATCCGCAACACGATGGTTTTCCCGTTTGAAGATAAACCTCGCAAGTTTTCCCCTTCCGGATTCTTCGTAAGACTCTACCCTAAGGATAAGGCGGGCTTTAAAGAGAGCATCGTCCACGACTCAGTCATCGACAAAACCGATTCCCTGTCAACCCTTCGGATAGAGGCTCCGATTCACCATTCAGGCTTTCGTAACTACGCTCACATGAATGAGAAAATGAATTTTTACTCTGGCCAGCAGGCCAAAGATAATGTCGCTCGTGGAAAGAAAGTAAGCGCCTTACGTTTAGTGTTGGAACCGTTTGTAATGTTCCCTAAAGCTTATTTTGGGCGGGGGTACTGGCGATTTGGCTCTGAAGGGTTCGTGCATTCGTTATTCTACGCCTTTTGGCGCACGATGCGTTTAGCAAAAACGCGAGAACTGTATAAACAGCAAAATTAGCTTTGAGTACTGCTCAAGGTTTGTGTCAATTTACGTAAACGCTGGCATTGGATCTCAAATAACGTCTTCGCAATTGGGTGCGCGCCCTCGAACAATTCGTTAAAGCGACTTTTATCGATAACATAGCATTCCATGTCTTCAATCACGGTCACCGTGGCCGAGCGTGGCGATCCATCCACCAGTGACATCTCACCGAAGATACTATTACCTCCGACAATGGCCAATTCATGCGCCTCTGGTGCACCGCTTACGGTCACGCGCGCGGTTCCTGTTTTCACAAGATACGCCGCTCCAGGTCCATCCCCTTCATGGAAGATGACAGTGCCTGCTTTGAATGTACGCGATACAAGGGGTCTCATACTGGCACCATAAGGGGAAAGTTCTAACCTTTCGTTAACAAGAAGCATTAAACTAACGCTTGACTCTAGAAGCCGCAGTTTTACATTGCAGACATGAATATAATATGCTTCGCAACCACATCCTAATGCCTGCACTCTCGCAGAATACTTCTGGTATGGTTAGCATTACCCTCCCTGACGGATCTCACAAAGAGTTTGATACTGCACCTACTGGGCTGCAAGTAGCGGAATCTATTGGCGCGGGCTTGGCGAAAGCCGCTATCGCGATGAAAGTCAACGGCACGCAACGTGACCTGTCTGCAACATTGCAAAATGGCGATAAGATTCAACTTCTGACCCTACGCGATGAAGAAGGTCTGGAAATCATGCGTCACAGTGTGACCGCGCAAGTTCTCGCTAAGGCGATCAAACAACTCTGGCCTGCAGCAAAGCTCGCCATCGGCCCGACCATTGATGACGGTTTCTATTACGATGTCGACTTAAAAGAGAGCATCAGCATTGATGATTTCGCCAAGATTGAAGCCAAAATGGCTGAGATTATTGGTACGCAAGCGCCTGTCTCTCGCGAAATGTGGGATCGTTCAGAAGCCATTGCGATGTTCGAAGCACGAGGCGAAAGCTACAAAGCCGAACTCATCAAAGGTGCCGCCGCAGATGATACGACCGAAGCGGGGAAAATCTCGCTCTACCGCCAAGGTGATGACGACGATGCGTTTATCGATTTATGCCGTGGCCCCCATGTCACCAGCCTGACAAAGATCGCGCCCGCTTATAAACTAACCAAAGTCGCCGGTGCATACTGGCGCGGCGATAGCAAGAATAAGCAGCTCCAGCGTATCTATGGCACTGCATGGCCGACGCCTAAGGATCTAAAGAAATACCTCCTTCGTCTTGAAGAAGCCAATGCCCGCGATCACCGTAAGTTAGGTAAAGAGCTAGATCTCTTCCACTTACAAGAAGAAGCCACTGGCATTCCCTTCTGGCATGATAAAGGCTGGACGGTTTACCGCAAAATTCAAGAATACATGCGCGGACGTTTACGCATCGCAGGCTATCAAGAAGTCAACACGCCGATGCTAGTAGATCGCCGTCTATGGGAAGAATCAGGCCATTGGGATAAATTCCGCGAGAATATGTTCACGTCAGAATCGGATGAAGAACGCACGCTCGCCATGAAGCCGATGAACTGCCCCTGTCACGTACAGATATTTAATCAAGGCATCAAAAGCTACCGCGATCTGCCCCTTCGTATGGCAGAGTTCGGCACCTGCCACCGCAACGAACCCTCCGGTGCACTGCACGGCCTGATGCGTGTTCGCGGCTTTACGCAAGATGATGCACATATCTTCTGTACCGAAGATCAGATTACCGAAGAGACTATATCTTTCTGCAACTTGCTAAAGTCCGTCTATAAAGATTTTGGCTTTGAAGAAGTCATGGTGAAATTCTCTGACCGTCCAGAAACGCGCGCAGGATCAGATGATGTCTGGGATAAAGCCGAGAGCAGCTTGCGCGATGCCGTCGAAGCAACTGGTCTTGACTACACACTAAATCCCGGCGAAGGCGCGTTCTACGGCCCCAAGCTAGAATTTGTTCTACGTGATGCAATTGGCCGTGATTGGCAATGTGGCACGCTTCAAGTCGATTTCGTCCTCCCTGAACGCTTAGACGCCAATTATGTGGGCAAAGATAATGATAAACATCGCCCTGTGATGCTTCACCGCGCGATTCTTGGCTCATTAGAGCGCTTCATCGGTATTTTGATCGAAGAATATTCGGGCAAGTTCCCCTTCTGGCTCGCGCCAACACAAGTCATCGTCGCCCCTATCACCAATGAAGTCGATGATTACGCGCAGGAAGTAACGGACAAGCTAAACGCGGTTGGTATTAGCACGCAAGCGGACCTGACGAGCGAAAAGATTAACTATAAGGTACGTGAATATTCAAATCAGAAGATTCCGTATATCATTGCGGTCGGCAATCGTGAGAAGGACGAAAAATCCGTCTCTATCCGCACCCTCGGCCAACAAGGACAAAAGGTTATGTCACTCGATGACGCGATCGGAAAATTTACCGGAGAGGCAAAACCGCCTTCCCATAACTAACGAATCCTCTAAAGGATTATTTAACGATTAACTGCTACAAGGAAATACATGGCATATAACAGCAAAAAAGATCACGGCCCACGGGTAAACGGAAAAATCTCATCAGAGAAAGTACGCCTCGTTGGTGCTTCAGGTGAAATGGTGGGCGTTGTGCCTATCGAAGATGCGCTTAAACACGCACGTGAAGCGGGTCTAGATCTTGTCGAAGTTTCCCCTAATGCGGAACCTCCTGTATGTAAGGTCCTTGATTACGGTAAGTATAAGTACGAAGCGCAGAAGAAAGCCGCTGAAGCGCGTAAGAAACAAAAGACCGTTCAGCTTAAAGAGATCAAAGTGCGACCTAGTATTGATGACCATGATTTTGGCACCAAGATGAAACAAATGCATAAATTCCTCGATAATGGTGACAAAGTCAAAGTGACACTCCGCTTCCGTGGACGTGAAATGGCACATCAGCACTTAGGGATGGATGTTTTGAACCGCGTGAAAGAAGAGACCAAAGAAGTCGCACGCGTTGAGACTCTTCCTAAGATGGAAGGCCGTCAGGCTGTGATGATTCTTGCTCCCCTCAATTAATGGTGCATAAGCGCAACGCATTTTTTATAAAGGCTAGTACGTATTACGGGTTGAGATGGTTCGCAATTGCCTCTAAACCTTGCCTTGAATAAGTTTAATAAAAATAACAACGTTATTGGGAAAACCATGAACCGTAAATTACTCCTTGCATCTGCATCCGTACTCACTCTCTTTGCCAGCCCAGCCCTTGCTCAAAGCGAAGGTTTCTATATTGGTGTTGGAGGTGGTGCCAATATCATTCATGGCGATGACATTAATGGAAATGGCTTCGATAGCGAGTTTGAACATGATGCAGGCTTTGTTGGCGCCGGTACACTCGGTTATAAATATGACAACGGCTTCCGTAATGAAATCGAACTTGGTTACCGTGCTAATAAGGTAGATCAAATTGCCAATGTTGACGCAGAAGGCGATACAGAAGTTTACAGCGCAATGGTTAACTTACTATTCGATCTTGAATTGACCGATAGCAATATTGACACTTATATTGGTGTCGGTGCTGGTGGTGCATTGGTTCGTCACGATAAAGCAGGCCTTCTTAGCGGCACACGCGTCGACGATTCAGACTTTACTCCTGCCTTCCAAGGTATCGCAGGCATCAGTTATGCCTTGAGCGACAAGGCCGATCTTTACATGAACTACCAATATTTTCACGCCGCTGATCCTAACTTCTCAACGGAGAGCAATATCAAAGTGGATGCGGACTATGATAGCAGCAACATCATGCTGGGTTTGAGAGTTAACCTTTCAGGCGATATGCCAGCGCATGCGCGAGCACCTCGTCCAAGCGATATGGTTGACTCGGCTTACGATCCCGTCATGGTTGCTGATAGTGGCTTTGCTTCGGCACCGGAGTCATTGGCTGCTCCTATCTCTCGTACATACATTATCTTCTTCGATCTTGATGATACGCGTGTCACAGGTGATGCTCGTGCCATTCTAGCACAAGCAGCAGAGGATTCTCGCGCAGGTAATGCTGTTTCTATCCAGGTTGTTGGTCATGCCGACGCTTCGGGTGGCGATGACTATAATATGGGACTTTCACAACGTCGTGCTAGCTCAGTTGAACATGCACTCTCTAACATGGGTGTAAACGCGAATGCGATGGATACCATTGCTCGCGGTGAGACTGACCTTCTTGTACCGACAGCAGATGGCGTTAAAGAACCACAAAACCGCCGCGTTGAAGTGACTTACATTATTAACCCGTAAGCCTACCTACCAATATAATAAGAGAAGTCGCCTTTGAGCGGCTTTTCTTTTGTCATGAAGCGTTCATCTTTATTTGCTATAGTAGATTCATGAAACTTATGACTCTCCTATTTTTAACGGCAACGCTCCTCCCCTGCCCTTGCACAAGGCACGAAGAGAATACCGGATGTGTCCACGCAACCTATCGCGATCCAGCTAGCCGTATCGGCCCTAAAAGGCTGCATGACTCAGTACCTAGATCAATCGACGATGGATAGATTAGAACCTAAATTACTCAATGCCATCCAACGAGTTGAAGGCTATTGTCGCAATAAAAATGAGGCGAGCGCCTATAAGGCAGTGCAATATTATGCCGCACAGGCTGAAACCAAAGCTGCCATTATCTGCTTCCAGCAATTAAAGCCGATTTTAGATCAACCGTCTGTCAGTCATGCCCTAAAAAAACACCAATCGGATATCAATACCGTCCTTGCGGGTCGAATTCCGCGCCCAATCTGTCGCTAATACTTGATTTCAGCCTCAGCTATAGTTATAGCAGGCGCATGACATTCATCGTTGACGATAACTGCATTCGCTGCAAATACACAGACTGTGTTGAAGTCTGCCCCGTAGACTGTTTTTATGAGGGCGAAAACATGCTCGTCATCAATCCAGATGAATGTATCGATTGCGGCGTTTGCGAACCCGAATGCCCTGCTGAAGCAATCCACCCTGAATCCGAAGAAAATATAGATTGGGTGGAACATAATCGTAAATTTTCAGAGGTTTGGCCTAATATTACTCAGAAAAAAGACGAATTACCTGAAGCGAAGGAATTTGATGGAATACCCGATAAAATGAGCTTTTTCAGTGAGAAAGCCGGCTCCGGCGACGCTTAATTCTTAATCTCGACTGCACTATTACGCTAAAAGTGTAAATATTTAGTGAATTTATCGCCATTTTTTGCTATACTATTGGCAGGGTAGTCGGGTTAGGGCAACAGTTCCCACGTGTATTCCGATAAATAACCCCTCGTATATAATGATAATAATCAGGCCTTCTAGGCCCCTAAGAGAGAGTGTAACCACATGACGAAGAAAACCACTTCACCTGCTAAAAAAACAGCAACTGAATTCAATATTGGTGACTATGTCGTATACCCAACTCACGGTGTTGGCAAAATTATGGGTGAAGATACCCAAGAAGTTAGCGGCATGACGCTCAGACTTTTTGTCATCTCGTTCGAAAAAGACAAAATGACACTACGTGTCCCTGTAGCCCGCGCACATACTGCTGGCCTACGTGGCATTAGTAACATGACACAAATCGAAAAAGCATTCCGTACCCTACAAGGCCGCGCAAAAACAAGCCGTGGCATGTGGAGCCGTCGTGCGCAAGAATATGAGTCAAAGATCAATTCTGGCAGCCTAATCTCTGTTGCTGAAGTGGTTCGTGACTTGCACAAGAATGTTGATCAATCAGAACGTTCATACTCAGAGCGTATGATTTATGAATCAGCCTTCAGCCGTATTGTGGGCGAACTCGCCGCTGCTGAACAAACAGACATCACTAAAGCGACTGATAAGTTGCTCGATGTACTGAAGAAGCAAGTTGCTGCTGCATAAGCTGATAGACTTCTAAACACAAAAAAGCCGCTCCTTACCGGGCGGCTTTTTTTATCTCTACAATTATTGAAAGATTCTTTGCTTAAGGGCAAACCGTACTGGTTGGTGGGCAGTTATTAGCCCACATATACTGTAAATCACCATAACGAGTCCGCATGTAAGACGTATATTGAAGGTCCTCAGCACTTACGAACGGAATACCTAAAGCACCCATAACAGGGCTGATGGGGTTATGACGTCCCGTTACTTCAACGACAATTAATCCTTCTGTAGATGCCATTGTATTAATAAGCTCGGTCGGAAGCGTTGCATCGATAGGGCTCGTAAACCCTGAAACAATTCCTATATTTGAAACCCGCGAACCAGCAGTAAAGCTACGGCTATCCTCATCATACTGCCACATTAATTGCGGTGGAGTCCCCGGATCTGGCTTATATACATAACTAATAACTACTTGCCACAGGTTCTCATTCGGCGCTTCACGGAATGGAAGCATTAATTGAGGAAGCGTATCGATAAGGTCAGGGCCATTCGGATCATCTAAAAGAAGCTGCTGAAAATAGGTTGGGTCGGCAGCAACATCTACAGCAGTTGTAGCCACATCGATTGGATTGGAAATGGTGATTGAATCTCCCAATACATAGGCCACTTTGATAATTTTTTGCTGCAATAACACATAACGTGCATAATCAATCATCGGAAAGGTTAGCAACAAGAGAATTGGCAAAATGAATGCAAATTCTATCAGCACAACCCCTTGATTATCTTTGAAGAAATGACTCATTTTTTTCATTTATCGGCCTTCTATGGTTCGTTACGAGTGACTGTGGCAGATGAAATTAGATGCCAAGATTCTCCAGCACTTGAACTAGAGTTTAAGAAGCTTCCAGCATCTTGAAGAATGAACAAACCTAAACCTGGAGTAAATAAAGGTTTCTTGTAAAAAGCCACATAGGAAATGATATCTCCGGGAGCACCTAATTGCAGAGGTGGTGGGCCGATATTACACTCGCTTGGGTATTTAACATCCAACCAAAACCCATTACATTCATTGGTGTTGGCGCAAGTAGAGCCTGGAATCACAGCATTGCTATTTGTAGGGTCGACGCATTTTTCGGGTTCTGCATTTTCCCAATCATCTTCAAAATCAACATTCAACGCCGTCGTGATAATCACTTTATTTGGATCCATTAACCCAAGCGACTTTTGACCGATCAGATCGCGCACTTGTTGCTCTACCACTGTAGGATTAGGTTGAATTTTTGCAAAGCGAGTCACATTATACATCGCGCTTTCCAGCACGAAGCTATAAAAAAAGATAATTGCAAATTCGAAGATCGCTAATGTAAGAAAAAGAAACATCGGCAAGATAAATGCCATTTCAATCAGAACAGAACCGTCTTTATTTTTTCGAAACTTCTTGATAAAATTATTCATCCATTAGCATAACATGAAATTCTCTCAAAAAAAACAAAACCGAGCATTTAGCCCGGTTTTGTCAAATTTCTGTAACGCTTACTGCATTATTTTCATTCACGGCTAGGCAACAAAGTCAGCCTAGCCGTGACATGATAAAGCGTATTAGCTTGCTTCTTTGCGACGGCGAGGCCCACTATCACGCTTACCTGAAGGTGCAGCTTTAGGCGGCTCTTTTTCGTCAGAAAGGTCAGCGCCAGACTCTTGATCTACGAGACGCATAGAAAGGCGAACCTTACCGCGACCATCAATCTCGATGCACTTAACTTTCACTTCATCGCCTTCTGAGATAACGTCAGCAACGCTTTCAACACGATCATCATTGATTTCACTGATGTGAACCAGACCGTCTTTGCTGCCCATGAAGTTTACGAATGCACCGAAATCTACGATCCGAACCACTTTACCCGTATAGATTTCGCCTGCTTCTGGCTCTTGTACAATACCGTTAATCCAATCAACAGCCGCTTGGCCTGCATCACCATCAACCGCAGCAACGCGAATCGTACCATCTTCTTCGATATCGATTTTAGCACCCGTGGTTTCAGTGATTTCGCGAATCACTTTACCGCCTGTACCAATCACTTCACGAATCTTCTCAGGATCGATCTTGATTGTCGTGATGCGTGGCGCATTGCCGTTCACTTCGTCACGTGCAGTCGTCATCGCTTTGCTCATTTCAGCAAGGATGTATTTACGACCTTCACCTGCTTGATCCAATGCGATTTGCATGATCTCTTGCGTGATACCGGCTACTTTAATGTCCATTTGAAGTGCAGTTACACCATCATTGGTACCTGCAACTTTAAAGTCCATATCACCGAGGTGATCTTCATCGCCGAGGATATCAGAAAGGACCACGAAATCGTCACCTTCTTTAACCAAGCCCATTGCGATACCCGCAACAGGAGCTTTCAAAGGAACACCCGCATCCATCATTGCCAGAGACGTACCACAAACAGTCGCCATCGAAGAGGAACCGTTAGATTCTGTGATCTCAGACACCATACGAACCGTGTAAGGGAATTCATCCTTAGAAGGCATCATTGGGTTAATCGCACGGAATGCTAGCTTACCATGACCAATTTCACGACGACCAGGAGACTTCAAGAAGCCCGCCTCGCCCACTGAGAATGGAGGGAAGTTATAGTGAAGCATGAAGTTCTGACGATATTCACCTTCAACTGAATCAACCAGTTGCTCATCTTGGCCCGTACCAAGCGTTGCCGTAACAAGCGCTTGAGTCTCGCCACGTGTGAACAATGCTGAACCGTGAGTTTTCGGAAGCAAATCAACTTCTGAAGCGATATCCCGAACATCAGCAGGGCCACGTCCATCAATACGTTTCTTCGTTTTGATAAGATCGCCACGTACCACGTCGCTCTCTAAAGATTTCACGAATTTTCCGATAGCGACTGAATCACCGGCGTTTTCTTCGGTTACGAATTCAGCTTTAACTTCGTCGCGGATTTCTGCAAGACGCGTACTACGCTCTTGCTTATCCGTTAGGCCATAAGCTTCGCTGAATTTATCAGCAGCAAGCTTGCGGATGCCATCTTGAAGTTTAGAATCGAGTTCTTTCTTCTCAATCACCCATGGCTCTTTCGCACATTCTTCAGCCAATTCGATAATCATATCGATAACTGGCTGCATTTCATCATGACCAAATTTAACCGCGCCAAGCATAACTTCTTCAGAAAGCTCTTTCGCTTCAGACTCAACCATCATCACTGAATCTTTTGTCGCTGATACGATAAGATCCAAGTCAGAATCTTCCATTTCAGAGAAAGTCGGGTTGATCACATAATCACCATCAATGTAACCCACACGCGCGCCACCGATTGGGCCCATGAACGGAACACCTGAGATCGTCAAAGCCGCTGAGGCACCCACGAGCGCTACGATATCTGGATCATTTTCAAGGTCATGCGAGATAAGCGTACAAATCACTTGAGTCTCGTTATAGAAGCCAGCTGGGAATAGCGGGCGAATCGGACGATCAATCAAACGGCTCGTCAGAGTTTCTTTTTCTGAAGGACGACCTTCACGTTTGAAGAAGCCACCTGGAATTTTACCAGCAGCATAGGTTTTCTCAACGTAATTTACCGTGAGCGGGAAAAAATCGATCCCAGTCTTAGGAGTTTTCTGTGCCACTGCCGTACATAAGAGTACCGTGTCACCGTAGGAAATCTTAACAGCACCACCAGCTTGGCGTGCAATTTTTCCGGTTTCCATTGTTAGGGTACGTCCACCCCATTGAATTTCTTTTTTCGTAACTTTAAACATATCGTATGTTTCTCTCTTTAATTTATCCTTTATGAACGCGCGCGTTATAGCCCTTTTAGCGCCAAAAGGGAAGTAATAAAAAAGGCAGGAAAGCTCTCGCTCCCTGCCTTTTAGTATATTTTATTAGACTGTTGCTTACTTACGTAGGCCTAGGCTCTTGATAAGAGCGGTATAGCGCTTCTCATCTTTACGTTTCAGATAATCCAACAAGCGACGGCGGCGACCAACCATAATCAATAGGCCGCGGCGTGAGTGATGGTCATGCTTATGAGTTTTGAAGTGCTCAGTCAGGTTATTAATACGTTCAGAAACAACGGCCACCTGAACTTCAGGGCTGCCTGTATCATTAGGAACGGTTGCGAATTCTTTAAGCAGTTCTTGCTTTCTTTCTGGGGTAATCGACATCGTGGTTCTCCTATTACATTGTACGGGGTTAATTCCCCAGGTTAAACACCCTAGTCGGTTTCACCAAGCTGCCTGATGGCCTCCCTAAAGCCGCGAATTCTCCGGTGATTGCATTGTAACAACGCAGCACCGTTTCATCGCGAAACTCTCTTGCCGCAGCAAGCGGAGACGCAGACTGGCCTTGGTTCAGCCTATAGAGTTGATCCGGTTTAAATCTAAGCGCGAGGATGTCGTCCAGCGGCTCATCGATTGACATTAAACCAAAATCAAGTGGCAGTGCATACTGCCCTTCTTCCACTAAGTCCAGCGAAACTGCACTCTTCAGATCAAAAATTCCGACGCTCGAGCGCTGCAGGAATGTTACATAGCCATAACAACCCAGTTTTTCACCCATATCCCGCGCCAGAGAGCGCACATAGGTGCCTTTGCCGCAAATTACGGTGAAGGTAACCTCATTAGCGCTAGACTCCTCTACATGCAGCTCATAGACCGTGACAGGGCGCGCAGGTAAGTCAACCTTCTTCCCTTCACGGGCTTTCTTGTAAGAACGCTCTCCCGCCACCTTAATGGCCGAAAAGTCAGGTGGACGCTGCATGATCTCACCGGTAAATTCAGACAAGATCGCTTGCACCTGCGCTAATGTCGGACGGTTATCCGATTGAGCAATCACTTCACCTTCACGGTCATCCGTGCCGGTTTGCTTGCCCCACTCTACCCTAAATCGATAATTCTTACGGTCCGCCATCACATATTGCGAGAGCTTTGTCGCCTCGCCAATCGCTAGCGGCAGCACGCCACATGCCAATGGATCCAATGTGCCCGTATGCCCCACTTTCTTCACGCCGAGCAATCGCTTCACAATCGACACCGCCTTAGCCGAGGTCATTTCTTCCGGTTTATTAAGATTGAGCCAGCCATGTTGCATGTGGGGCGAGTCTACTCTTCATCCTCTACATCCGCAGAGCGTTCTTTAGCTTCGCGTAGGAGACTATCAATTTGGGATGCAGTTTCGAAGCTGCCATCAAGTTTGAAATGGACGCGCGGCGAGAATTTCAAACTCATCTTTTTAGAGATCAGCGTGCGAATCATGCCATTGGAGTTCTTTAGCAGCTCCAGCACTTCATCTTTTTTATCACCATTTAGCGGCATTACATAAGCCGTTGCATTGCGCAAGTCAGGGCTGATACGCACTTCTGATACGGTAATCGATGCTTCTTCGATACGCGGATCGCCAAGCTCACCTCGCATAAAAATCTCCGACAGCCCGTGACGGATTTCTTCGCCTACGCGCAGTTGGCGCTGTGATGCCCCTTTGGCCTGATACTTATCTTTATTAAATTTCGGCACGACACTCTCGCTTATGCTTCTGCGCTAGCAGCTGCTTTCGCTGCTGCTTTATCCGCTTTGGCTTTAGCTGCGTTATTCTTGGCCTCTTCTTTATTGACCTCATCCACGGTACGATCGACTTCTTCAATTTCGAAGGCTTCAATCACATCACCCGCTTTGATATCTTCATAATTTTCGAACGCCATACCACACTCAACACCGTTCTTCACGTCTTTCACTTCATCTTTGAAGCGTTTGAGCGTTTTGAGCGTACCTTCATGAATCACGACATCATCACGTAGCAAGCGTACGCCTGCACCACGTTTCATCACGCCTTCAGTGACCATACAACCACCCACCTTACCGGCTTTGGTAATATTGAAGACTTCGCGAATTTCAGCGTAACCGATGAAGTTCTCTTGTTTACGTGGCGATAACATGCCTGACATCAAGGCTTTAATCTCATCCACTACATCATAGATGATAGAGTAATAACGAATCTCAATGCCTTCTTTATCTGCGAGCAGTTTCGCTTGCTTATTTGCACGTACGTTAAAGGCGATGATGCTTGCCCCGGTTGTTTGCGCAAGCGCCACATCCGATTCAGAAATACCACCCACTGCCGCGTGCAGCACACGAGTCGAGATTTCGTCGTTATTCATCTTCGCGAGGCTGCCTGTAATGGCTTCCGCTGAACCCTGAACATCCGTCTTAAGGATAAGAGGAAGCTCTTGTTTCTTCGAGTTACCAGCAGAAGCAAAGAGCTGCTCCATGCTTTGCATGCCACCAGCGACTTTAAGGTTCTTATTCTTCTGTGCACGATATTCCGTAATATCACGAGCGGTTTTCTCATCTTCAACCGCTGCCACTTCGTCACCCGCTTCAGGTGGCTCATTCAGACCAAGCACTTCGACCGGCATTGCAGGTCCAGCCTGTTTCACCTGATTGCCTTTATCGTCAATCATCGCGCGAACTCTACCAAAAGCGGCACCCGCCACCATAATTTCGCCGACATTCAACGTACCATTACGTACGAGAACTGTCGCAACGGTACCACGACCCGGCTCAACTTTAGACTCAACCACAACACCGCTTGCGCGACGATCAGGGTTGGCTTTGAATTCGGCCATTTCAGACGTCAGAAGAATCGCTTCTTCTAGTTTATCAAGGTTTGTGCCTTTAATCGCTGAAACTTCAATCATGATCGTATCGCCACCGAATTCTTCGGCAACAAGCTCATGCTGCATCAGTTCGTTCTTCACCTTAGCAGGATCAGCACCTTCTTTATCCATCTTATTGATGGCAACAATGATGGGAACGCCTGCCGCCTTAGAGTGATTAATCGCCTCTTCGGTTTGTGGCATAATGCCATCGTCAGCTGCAACTACAAGGATAACAATATCTGTCGCCTGTGCACCACGTGAACGCATAGCCGTAAAAGCTTCGTGACCCGGAGTATCAAGGAAAGTAATCTTGTCACCGCTTGCCATTTCCACTTGATAAGCACCTATATGCTGCGTGATACCACCCGCCTCGCCCGCTGCTACATCAGTTTTACGCAATGCATCAAGCAGTGAAGTTTTACCATGATCTACGTGGCCCATCACTGTCACAACAGGAGGACGTGCTTTTAGATCTTCCGCATTATCTTCGTCCACTTGCACGAGAACATTCTCGACATCACTGTCGGAAACACGCTTGATACGGTGACCAAATTCTTCCACGATCAATTCTGCGGTATCTTGGTCAATTGCCTGATTCACTGTTACCATCGAACCCATTTTCATGAGTTCTTTAACGACATCAACTGCACGTTCAGCCATACGATTAGCGAGTTCTTGCACCGTAATAACATCAGGCACAACCACATCGCGAATACGCTTTTCGCGCGACTCATCGCCAAGTCCTAATTCTGCGCGTCTTGCTTTTTCACGCGCACGTTTAACCGCTGCAAGTGAACGCTGACGTTTACCATCACCGTAATTGAGTGCTTGAGTCACGGTCATTTTACCGCCACGGCGCACATCATTGCCTAACTTCATCTTGTTAGAACGGTCACCCTTAGGGCCTTTATGATCCACTTTCTTATGCGTCGGATGCGAAGGAGCC
Organism: Rickettsiales bacterium; assembly: GCA_029252805.1. NCBI lineage: Bacteria > Pseudomonadati > Pseudomonadota > Alphaproteobacteria > Rickettsiales > Rickettsiales bacterium. The sequence continues at coordinate 4,408 of JAQXAR010000048.1, read as the reverse complement.
GCTTTAGTTGGCTCCGCTTTCTTTTTCGCTTCAGGCTTTGATTTTACGACAGGAGGCTCAATGATCGCCTTTTCAGGTTCAATAATATCACTGTCAGACTTGTGTTTTTCGCGAACCTTCACCGCGGCTTGCACGGGCGGTTGGTTGACTTCTTTTTTATCGCCTTTGGCGGCTTCAGCTGCTTTCAAAGCATTCATGCGAGCTTCTTGCTCACGTACACTTAAGCCAGGGGTCGCGCCTGCTTCGCGCTTCATTTCGCCGCCATCACGGCTGTAATTACGGGTTTTTCGGACCTCGACCGTCACAGTTTTAGAGCGACCACGTTGGAAATTTTGTGTCACTTTACCGCCCTCAACCGTTTTGGTTAGGGAAAGTTTGCTTGGCCCAATTTTGAGCGTCGACTTTGAACTATTATCTTTATCTACCATGGTAACCTTTATACTCGTGCGTTCGCGCTTATAACCTATCCGTTTGAAGAAATCCAGCCCAGACGTCATAGGAGTGACGAATTGATTTCGCTAATCCTGCTGATCTGACCGATAAATGCACCGGATTTGCGATTTTCAGCACCTCCGACATTTCTTCGCGCGAGCAGGGTTGGATAATTATTACATTCTCTGCAGCAAGCTTATTGAGCTTCGAAACTCCATCATCACTCGCATCATTTGCATGCACCAAAAGGCGCGTTTCTTCTGACCGTAAAGCCGAGGATACTTTCTCAAACCCATTGACCATTTCGCGGCTTTGAAGCCCACGCTGCAACAAGCTTAACACTCTACGTTTTAATGCTTTTTCGACCTTTTCCAGCAAATCTTCTGGCACCTTTACCGCTTGTTTCGCGCCGCGTGCAAACAGTTTCTTTTCAATCGCCTGTTCCACGTGAGTCTTCTGAGGATAAACCCAGATTCCACGCCCCGGAAGGTTACGTTTCACATCAAAAACAAGCTGTCCTTCAGGAGAGGCAACAAAGCGCAGCAATGTATCGCGCGGGAAGGATTCCTCCGTAACGACACAGCGCCGCATCGGAACCCCGTACGGCGCTGCCTCTAACTCTGAACTGTGACTATTCGGATCCAGATTTTCCACCCTTGTCCTCATCATCAAACCAATGTGCACGTGCACGCATGATCAAATCGTCGATCTCATCATCATGCAATGGCGATTTTGGCAGGAAGTCACGATATTCATCGCGCGCAAGATCTGCAAAATCATCCAACGACTTCACGCCATTATCAGCGAGCTTCAATAGATCTTCATTTGAAATACCTTCAAATTCAACCAAATCATCGCTCACGCCCATTTCGCGCAATTTCTCTTGTGTTTCAACACGTTGTTGCTCAATCCAATCCTTCGCACGAGACTGTAGCTCGCCCGCGATATCTTCATCAAAGCCTTCAATATTTGCGAGATCTTCAACCGGAACAAATGCCGCTTCTTCCACGCTTGAGAAACCTTCTGATACGAGAAGATGTGCAATCACTTCCTCTACGTTCAGGGCATTCACAAACATTTCAGTAATACGGTTAAACTCACCGGCGCGGCGCTCTGACTCTTCATCTTCTGTCAGAATATCAATGCGCCAGCCACAAAGCTGCGACGCAAGACGAACATTTTGACCACGACGGCCAATGGCGAGGCTGAGCTGATCATCAGGCACAACCACTTCGATACGGTTATTGTCTTCGTCGATCACGACTTTCGCAACTTCAGCAGAAGAAAGTGCATTTACAACGAAAGTTGCTGGATCCGGAGACCATTCAACAATATCAACTTTCTCGCCTTGGAGCTCACTCACCACGGCCTGCACACGTGAACCACGTACGCCGACACAAGCAAGAATTGGGTTTACGCTAGAATCTTGCGTGTAAACCGCAATTTTCGCACGTGAACCAGGATCACGCGCAACGGCTTTAATATCGACCAAACCATCGTAAATCTCAGGAACTTCTTGGCTGAAAAGTTTCTTCATAAAGTCAGGATGCGTACGAGAGAGGAAAATTTGGGGGCCTTGGCGCTCTTTATCAACATCAGCAATATAAGCACGGATGCGGTCACCCATACGGAATGCCTCACGCGGAATAAGCTGATCGCGGCGAATGATGCACTCAGTACGACCGAAATCAACGATCACGTTACCGTATTCCATACGCTTAACGACGCCTGAGGCGATCTCGCCCATTTTGTCTTTAAACTCTTCAAACTGAACTTCACGCTCAGCATCACGTACTTTTTGTACGATCACTTGCTTTGCACTTTGTGCAGCGATACGACCAAAATCAATGGGAGGAAGTTCATCCTTAAGTTCAGAGCCCACTTCTAATGCAGCATCGTCTTTTTGCGCTTCTGAGAGACGCAAGATTCTGAGTTCGTCATCATCATCTTCTTCTGACTCATGATCATCTGCCACAACCGTCACCACTTTATAAAGTGAAATACGGCCGCTTTTAGGGTTCATCTCTGCACGGATATCATGCTCAGCACCGTATTTACGGCGAGCGGCGACTTCAATCGCATTCTCCATTGCATCCAGAATGGTTTCCTTACCAATTCCTTTTTCACGTGCCACTGCATCTGCAATTTGCACTAATTCTGTTCCACCAAAAGCCATAATCGTTACCTCGTTATTCAATTTTTTCTTTTGCAGCCAATAAATTGGCGCTCATTCGTCGTGTATGCTTCGCCGGGCTCCCGGCAGGTCAACCCTCGGCAGCCCTGATCCTTACGTTACGTTTGCAACCTCTTCATCACTGTCTTCTACTTCTTGCTTAGTGTCTTCTACTTTTTGTTCCATCCGTTGGGCTAAATCTTCCATTAGCTCATCGGTCATCACTAATTTTGCGGAGGACATCTCATCTAACGGCAGTTCAAATACTTCGCCGCCATTTTTCAATATCACCATTCCGTCTTTTACTTCTGCAATACCACTACGGAAACGACGACGCCCCTCTTGCGGGATGGCCATCTCTACTTTTACTTCATGCCCGATATAATCGTTAAAATCTGCCTCATTCACCAATGGGCGATCGACTCCGGGACTACTAACTTCTAGCTCATAAGCACCATCAATTGGGTCCTTCACATCTAAAAGAGCCGAAACCATATGACTAATCTCGCTGCAATCATCAACCATCATATCCACGCCATCGCAGCGTTCAACCATGATCTGTAAGATGCGGCGCTTTTCGCTACCTTGCCAAATGATGCGCACCAAACGATAGCCTATCGCCGCGACGCTGGGTTCGATGATCGGTCCGATAGATTGCTGTATAATACTTAATTGCATGGTAATCCTTAAATTCTCCAAAAGAAAAGGCGGACTCTCGCCCACCTCTTATGCTCCCTATCTACGCCCTAATAAAGCAAAGCACAAGCGAAATCCGTAAAAAACACTTCACTTTCGTCAAAAACTCTATAGAGAAGGCGAGTAATAACTACAAAGAAAGAGGGTTGGTATGAAATCGACTACAATCGTAATTTTGGCAATTATCCTTGCCTTTGCCATTATTGGCTTAAACACTATGTCTGATGGCAAAAGCCTGACAGACGGTATTACTGAAGCGGCTAGCAACGTGACTGATGGTGCTGCTGATATGGCTAATAGTGCAACAGATATGGTTTCTGATGCTGCAGATGCAACGGCTACGGCTGCTACAGATGCTGCTAAGGCAACCACTGACATGGCAAAAGATGCTGCGGACGCAACTGTTGATGCTGCGGACGCTGCTGTTGATGCAACGGCTGACGCTGCTGCAAGCGCTGTAGATGCAACAACAGATGCTGCGGCTTCTGCTGCTGACATGGCAACTGACGCTGCGGACGCAACGGTTTCTGCTGCTGCGGATGCTGCTGACGCAACGACAGATATGGCGAAAGACGCAATGGATGCTACGGCTGATGCTGCCAACTCTACTGTTGATGCAACGACTGATGCTGCAGCTTCTGCTACCGACATGGTAAAAGACGCTGCCACAGCAACAGCTGACGCAGCAACCGACACACTTGATGCTGCGGCTAAAGGCGTGACGGACACTGCTACTGATGCAATGGACGCTGCGAAAAAAGCGGAAGCTGCTGCGGACGAGCTAAGCACTATCTCTAAAGATAGCATGATGGAAAAAGCGACGGATGAAGCTTCTTCTATCGCAGTTTCTGAGTTAGATGCTGCTGCGGATGCTGCTGCAAAATCATTGGACCAAAAACTAGCTAACTAGTTTTATCCAGCAAGATTCATTAAGACCGGCTTGGGAAACCTCGCCGGTTTTTTTGTGTCATTAATCTCATCCTTAAATATAGGGGCTGACACCTAACATTTAAATTGTTAGGAGTTATTGATGTATATAAAGCATTGTAAGTTATCGAGAAATAAGCAGTTAGAGTTGATAAAATATTTCATTGCGGGTTCTACGGC
>JAQXAR010000047.1 GCA_029252805.1 Rickettsiales bacterium | reverse complement strand
GCCGTAGAACCCGCAATGAAATATTTTATCAACTCTAACTGCTTATTTCTCGATAACTTACAATGCTTTATATACATCAATAACTCCTAACAATTTAAATGTTAGGTGTCAGCCCCATTTTTTTAAATTTTATAAAACCCAATTACATGAAAAATCTAATTTTAATTCTGATTTTTTCTTTTTCTGTGTTTAATTTTTTAAGCGCTCAAAATAATGCGCCAGTAAAATACACTTTTTCTGAGGTTCAAACACCTCAAGTAATTGCAAATGACATCATTACTCAAATCTCTATCCAAAAAATGGATTGGGGAGAGTCGATGAGGTATTTGCGAGCAGCAAAGGACTCATTGCTCACGCAATGTCCTAAGCAGGCTTTAGATCTTATGGGATGGAAAGCTAATCTTGAAGTAAGAAGAATTCTTTCTGAAAAGATTTCGTCTTTGAAAAAAAATAAGCCTAAGGTTAAATCCAAAGGTAAAAAGATATCAAAGAAAAAGAAACGAAAAAAGGCACGTAGTGCTAAAAAGAAAAAGAAAAAAGAAACGAAAAGAATGCAGAAAAAGTGCGGTAAAAGCCGTCCTGGTCAGTAGTTTTTTTGTTTCGTTTAAGTAAACCACTTGAGAAGATTTAGTTTGTATTTATACGAGCTAAATAAATCTCAGGTGGTTTCCTGTGTTTGGGGCCCCTTTTTTTTGTGGGTTTTTGTACTCCTTGTTGCTGTACTCACAATTTCTTGAGCCTATATTTAAAGAATAATGCCCTTTTGGCGAAGCCGGAAGTGGAAAAATTTAGAATTATCTAACTTGTCAGCTTGAGTAGCAGCGAAGGACCTTAGGTTGCTGCTCTTTCAGCATGACAATTGGGCGCTCCGCAGGTGCCGGGAGGTTAAGCCTTATTTGTAACGTTCAACCGAGTATTCCCACGAATGGTATTCTATTTCCCGATCCTCCCGACTCAAGCGAGTGACCGCCAGCGGGGAGATTCCCACTGGTGGCCGGGGTGTTCAAAACTATGTAGACATAGCTGCAACGCTTTTGGCCGAAGCCTATTCTATAACGTTGCCACCCCGACCCTAGGAATCGAGATGGACGATTTATAGTGGTTAAGTCCGCCACTAGTCTACAAGAGGTTTTGAAAGCCCCGAAGTATCTGAGTCAGATACTCTAAGGTGAATAAACACAATCTAGGCGAGCAAGTCAAGCGCTATTGGGCGCGGGCGTGTTACTTTGCTTGTCGTGCGGCTTGGAGCTTTTTGAAATCATCACCTGCATGGTAGCTGGAGCGGGTGAGGGGGGTGCTGGACACCATCAGGAAGCCTTTGGCGCGGGCCATACGTTCATACATTTTGAACTCATCAGGCGTGACGAAACGTTCAACCGGCGCATGGCGCGGGGTAGGCTGCAGATATTGGCCAATGGTGATAAAGTCCACCTCGGCAGCGCGTAAATCATCCATCACTTGCAGCACTTCGTCTTTGCCTTCACCGAGGCCTACCATCAGGCCGGATTTGGTGAACATCAAGGGATCAATTTCTTTTGAACGCTTGAGAACGTAAAGCGAGTGGAAGTAACGGGCGGAAGGGCGGATGCGCTTATATAGGCGCGGCACGGTTTCGATATTATGGTTAAAGACGTCCGGCTTGGCGGCAAGTACACGTTCTAGTGAACCATCGGCGCTGCGGAAGAAATCTGGCGTCAGGACTTCGATTGTGGTTTTAGTTGCGACTTCGCGGGTGCGCTCAATGGTGCGGGCGAAATGTTCGGCGCCTCCATCAGGTAGATCGTCACGGTCAACGGAGGTGATGACGACATGGTGTAGGCCCATCTCTTTTACGGCGATGGCGGTATTGTCTGGCTCCATCGGGTCGAGCATGTTGGGGCGGCCGGTTTTGACGTTGCAGAAGGCGCAGGCGCGGGTGCAGGTATCGCCCATAATCATGATGGTGGCGTGCTTCTTTTCCCAGCATTCGCCGATATTGGGGCATGCCGCTTCTTCGCATACGGTATGCAAGCTTTGGCGTCGCATGAGGTCGCGTGTCTCTTTATAGCCCTTCGAAACGGGAGCCTTTACGCGAATCCAATCGGGTTTGCGTAGCTTTTTATCGTTTTTTTCCTGCAAGTTGACGACTTCTGACATAGGTTTTGTGCTTGTATTTAGTTGTGTGGGCGGTATATATAGCGCCTTTCCACCCCTAAGATAAAGAGGAATCGTATATATTATGGCACGCGTTACCGTAGAAGATTGTATTGAAAACATCCCTAACCGTTTTGAACTACTGGCCATTGCAGCCCGTCGTGCGAAGCAAATCTCATCGGGTAACCCGATTACGATTGATCGTGACAACGATAAAGATGCCGTTGTATCTTTGCGTGAGATCGCGGATAAAACGATCGATTTCGCCCCGTTGAAAGAAGAAATTATTGAGAGCTATAGCCGCTTCCAACGTCCTGACGTGATTGAAGGCGTTGAGCCTCCGAAGGAAGAAATTGAAGCACCTGCTGCTCCAATGGAAGAGCTTGAAGTTTCCGCTGATATGGAAGAAGAGTTCAAAGAAGCTGCGATGATCGGCGAAGAGCCTGAAGGCATGTCTTTCGCGGATGATGAAGTTGAAACTGACGACTAAGTCGTTTCAGACAAGATAATAAAAAAGGCGCGGTCATAATGACTGCGCCTTTTTTATTTGTGGAGAGCTGTTGCCTTTAAGTTCAAGACTCTAAGAGTCTAAGCTTTGGCTTCCTTCACCTTCTTGGCGCGCTCAGCGTAATCAACGACGATACGGTAATGGGGATCACCAGCATCATCTTCTTCAATGAAGTGGCCGGCTTTGCGTAAGAGCGTGCGGCAATCAGGACTTAGGTGTTTGAGGTGTAGTTGCGTGCCATGCTTCATGTAGCTCTCTGCGAGTGAGTCAATCACCTCTAGCGCGGAGTGATCCCATACGCGGGAGTGTTTGAAATCAATCACGACATCCGCCGGGTCTTTGTGCGGGCGGAATAAGCGGCGGAACTTGCTGACCGAAGCGAAGAAGAGCTGTCCGTGCAGGACGTAGACTTTCTTCTTTTTCGTTTCTGATTGCACATCCACATAGATAGAGCTCGCCGATTCCCATGCGAATACGAGGGCTGAGACAATGACACCCACAACAACGGCAATCGCCAAATCCGTAAAGACCGTGACGGCAGAGACGAGGATTAAGACGAAGGCATCGGATTTAGGAATCTTATGCATGATACGCAAAGAGGACCACTCGAAGGTCGCAATGACTACTACGAACATGACGCCGATCAGTGCCGCAACCGGGATCATTTCAATCCATGAAGAGGCGAAGAGGATGAAGGAGAGTAAGAATAGCGCCGCTGCGATACCAGAGAGGCGTCCGCGTGCACCGGAGTTAATGTTGATCATGCTCTGCCCAATCATTGCGCAACCGCCCATGCCACCGAAAAAGCCGGTGACGATGTTGGATGCGCCTTGCGCCATGCACTCACGGCTATTGCGGCCACGAGTCTCGGTCATTTCATCAATGAGGGTGAGGGTTAAAAGGGATTCGATGAGTCCAATCGCGGCGAGGATCATCGCATAAGGAAAGATAATATACAGCGTTTCTAGCGAGAAAGGTACACTAGGAATGGCGAAGGCAGGGAAGGTTCCCGCGATGTTAGCAAGATCGCCAACGGTGCGAGTATCGATGTTAAAGAAGATAACGACGGCGGTCGCGACACCAATTCCGGCTAGAGGCGCGGGGAATTTATTCGTAAGCTTCGGAAGCAAGTAAATGACCAACATCGTAATGGCGATCACGCCGAGCATCATGGTGAGGGAGAAGTCGTCTAGCCACACAAGATTTCCGGTTTCATCTGCTATTTTAAACTGCCCTAACTGCGCGAGGAAAATCACGATAGCCAAGCCATTTACAAAGCCCAACATAACGGGGTGGGGTACCATGCGAATGAATTTACCTAATTTAAATATCCCGGCGAGGAACTGTAATATACCCATCAGCACAACGGTGGCGAAGAGGTATTCGACGCCATGCTGTGCAACTAGGCTGACCATGACGACGGCAAGTGCGCCAGTAGCGCCAGAAATCATACCCGGACGACCGCCGAAAACAGAGGTGATGAGGCCAACGAGGAACGCGGCGTAAAGCCCGACAAGCGGTTCAACTCCGGCAATAAATGCAAAGGCCACGGCCTCAGGCACCAAAGCCAAGGCCACGGTTAAGCCCGATAGAATTTCGATTTTCGAATTTTTAAATAAAGAGCTAAGCACAGATGATTTTCCTAAGAATGAGATGAATTTGTGCGCAACCTAACGCAGTGCCAGTAGTTTGCAAGTTTTCAGCAGCAGAAGACAAATACAGCTGCCTCGAGTATGGACGGCCAAAACTAAAACTGTGAAAAGGTTGCGCAGCAGAATTGAGGCTTTCTTAAATTGGGGATATGTTCGTGAATAGGGTAAGTTGCATCGAATAAGAGTGCAGGTCTTCTTAATAAGGAGTGAGGCTCTCTAGCATCCCCTTAAAGATTTTTGGCGGAGAAATTTGCATCTAAGTCTATGTTTGTTCCAATGTTAAGCCATCCGCCTTAAGGTTAGTAAAACTGGAGGTGAACTGCTTGTTATTTATATGGATCTTGAACCTACGCAAATGGTACACTAAGAAATATCGTTGATGTAATGCACTATATCAACGAGAGAAGGCCTGTAAGAGTTGAAGGCCGCAATCGTGGAAAGGCATTTCAATGTAGTCACGATGTAGCCAGAAAGCTGATTGATCGAGCCAGTTTCTATGCAGGTAAAATCAATTATCCACAAAAGGATATTAAGAATATTGATGGTAAGCACCAACCTTTGATCGATATGCAAACTGCAATGCGTATCAAGGAACGCAAAGCGGGACGTGGGATTCGTACCCATTACAAGCAGAATGAAGAACAATATCCGCTAAAGGGCTCCATTTTGTGTGGTGAATGTGGGAAGGCGTTGACGAGTTCAGGTAAAGGTTCCGCTGGTGAAAACAAAAAACACTACATGTACTATGTTTGTAAGCAGTCAGGATGTTCTCGTCGGCACAAAGGTATTTATGTTAATACCGCGCATCAAAACTTCTCTGAATTATTGCAGCCTATGCAGCCCGATTCTTTGATACTGGAAATGGCAGAGGTTGTTATGCGTGGTGTGTGGAAAGAGCAAATAGAGAGGCTAGAGGTTCAACGAAAAGAATGGGCTAAAGAGCATCAAACATTAGAAACAGAGATTGATGGTTTTATTGATGAGATGATAGGTGAAAATAGGCAAACTAAGAATGCTCTAAAACGCCGTATTAGTGAAATGGAGGAGAATAGAGAGAAGGTAAAGGCACTGCTCGATCAAAAACCGCTGGAAGAAAGTGATTTTGATAGAGTATTAGGCAATGTATTCGATGTATTGGCTAATCCTCAGCTTGCATGGGAAGATGGAGGGCTCAAACGCAAACGTACTATTCAACGCTTAGTCTTCCCAAAGAACATATTCGTAAAAAAAGATAAAAATTTTCGAAAACCCCAAAAGGCTCTTCTATTCAGGCTTACAGAGCAAATGAGTGGTGAAAATCGGTCTTTGGTGGTGGATTAATACAAATGATCTACTAGCCATCAGTTTCCCTGTTACCCCCACATCTGCAGGGTAATTTCATAAAATTACAGGGTAAATCACAACTTTTATCTATTTTAACACCCTAAGACCCAGAGTCTTCAAGGGTTAAGAGAAAATTTCCCTAAAGATAATAACAGGGAAATACTTTTGCCGCTATTGAATCGCCTTGGCGACAGTTTCGAAGTGATCTTTTGCGGCGTCAAGTTTGCTATAGGCGCTATCACTCTCTGAAGAAGCTTACTGTGATCTCCATAATCTTCTTGTTTACGTTTGCCTTTTGCAATTCAAAATTGTGAGCGTACAATCGAAGGCTTTAAAGGTATTTTGGAAGGTCAAGATGATGATCTCCCATCTGCGCGGAACATCTCAGCGATGAACAAGCACGCGCCTATATGATTGCCGATAACAAACTCACCGAAAACGCACAGTGGGATGATGTCTTACTCGCTGAACACTTCGTTGAGTTATCAGAACTTGATCTAGACTTTGATTTAGAGATTACCGGTTTTGAGATGGGTGAGATTGATGTGCTGATTGAGGGCAATGGCGTAATTGAAGAAGAGCATGTGGAGGAACCAGTTGAAGCAGGCCATGCTGTTTCCGAATTAGGCGATATCTGGCAACTCGGCACACATCGTATTATTTGCGGCGATAGTTTGCAGGCGGATAGTTGTAGCGCGCTCATGGATGGCGCAAAGGCAAATATGGTCTTTACCGATCCGCCGTACAATGTTCCAGTCAAAGGCCATATTAGCGGCTTAGGTAAACATCAGCATCGCGAGTTCGCCATGGCGACGGGTGAAATGTCCTCGGCACAATTTACTCAATTCCTACAAGATGTCTGCGCGCAAAAGGCAGAGGCCAGTGCCGATGGCTCACTACACTATATCTGCATGGATTGGCGTCATTTGCAGGAATTATTAGCGGCAGGAGACACCATCTACTCTGAACTCAAAAACCTCTGCATTTGGGTCAAAGATAATGGCGGTATGGGCAGTTTATATCGCAGCCGCCATGAATTTGTCGCGGTTTTTAAGCATGGCAAAGCACCACATCGCAATAATGTCGAACTGGGTCGACATGGTCGCTACCGCACCAATGTATGGGAATATGCCGGGGCGAATAGTTTTGCGCGTAAAAATAATGAAGAAGGCGATTTACTCGCCTTGCACCCCACGGTCAAACCGGTGCCACTGGTAGCGGATGCGATTCTCGATTGCACCCAGCGCGGTGATATCGTGTTGGATGCATTCTTAGGCAGTGGCAGCACCCTCATTGCTGCTGAGAAAGTCGGCAGGCGATGTTACGGCATTGAGCTTGATCCTCTCTATGTCGATACTGCCATTCGTCGATGGCAGCAATGGACTGGCGATGCGGCCATCCATAGCGAATCGGGCAAAAACTTCGATCAACTTCAAGTAATTTCGGGAGGCAAAAATGAGTAATTCTAATGACGATAATAATGGTGGCGATTACGATGTTGGCTATCAAAAGCCACCCAAGCACTCGCAATTTAAACCGGGCCAATCGGGCAATTATCAGGGGCGGCCGAAAGGTAAGAAGAACGCCTCGACATTCTTAAAAGAGGCGCTGGCGGAAACCGTGACCATCAATGAGAATGGAACCAAGCGCACTATCAGTAAGCTTGAAGCAACTTTTAAGCAGCTGGTCAATATGGCTGCCAAAGGCGACTTGCGCGCGATACAGCGCTTATTGCTGTTAGTGATGGATATGGAAGCCAAAGATATGGAGCAAGGTACGTCAAAACGCGGCATTATTCCCAAGGAACAGCAAGCTCAGATTCTGGCGAATATTATCGAACGTGCCAACGATAATAAGAAGGAGCCAAGCGATGCAAATGACTGAACAAGAAATGCTCGTCCTTTTGCAGTCTGATTTTAGCAGTTTTATTCAGCAAAGCTTTGCGACGGTATCCAATGCTAAACAATATCAGCATAATTGGCATATTGATCTGATTTCCAGTAAATTAGAGCAATGCCGCAAGGGTGAGATTAAACGGCTTATTATCAATATTCCGCCGCGTAATTTAAAATCTATCTGTGCATCGGTGGCATTTCCGGCGTGGCTGCTAGGGCATAATCCGCGTACGGAAATCATCTGCGCAAGCTATGGCCAGGAGTTATCACAAAAGCATGCAATGGATACGCGTAATGTGATGCAATCACATTGGTATCATCAACTCTTCGCTACTCGGCTCGATAAACGCAAAACGGCGATTGAAGATTTTATGACTACCAAGGGCGGAGTTCGAATGGCAACTTCTGTTGGCGGCGCACTTACTGGCCGTGGCGGTGATTTTCTTATTATCGACGATCCGCTTAAACCCACCGAAGCAGTTTCAGAGGCACAGCGTAAGCATGTCAATGAATGGTATGATGGCACACTTTATTCTCGCCTTAATGATAAGGTGAATGGTTGCATCATCATTATCATGCAGCGCCTTCATGAAGATGATTTGGTGGGCCATGTGCTGGAGCAGGAAGGCTGGGAGGTGGTGAGTTTGCCAGCCATCTGCGAAACCCCTGAAGAACTTAGTTACAGCGATCTATTTGGAACACGGCATACACCTTTATCGCGAAGTCATTTTATTGGAACAAACAGATAAAGAGCGGTGTTTACAAAGCCCCAACCGAAATATCAAAATGTGAGAATCACAATATCAAATATGTAAAGCGCGCCATTGTGCAAAGATTTCTGTCGCCAAAAATTATCGAAAAGATCACATCGTCAGAAAGCAATCTTTCCAATAAAGCCATTGGTGTCGAAAGCCTATCTAACCTATCTCACTGGTGCTGGGCGAAGCAAGAGCAAGCCTTGCTAAACTAGCCTAATCGGCTCATCTCAAAATTTCAATTGATGTACTTGCTGATTACAGGCAGCATTTATGCGTAAGATCGGCTCTGGATGCTGCATACAGATAACGGAACCCTCGCAAGCCCCGCACACAGCGCGGATGACGCGTATGCATGTAAGCAACTGTAATATAATAATAAAATCATGGTGGAGCCTAGGAGAGTCGAACTCCTGACCTCCTCGCTGCCAGCGAGGCGCTCTACCAGCTGAGCTAAGGCCCCAGTCTTTTTTTCAAAAGGGGAGTCGGAAACTAACAGTGCCTCTTGAAACTGCAAGCGTTAATGTACATATATACTCTTATGACGAATGTAAAAATTATTCCCTATGAATCCCGTTACGCGCAAGATTTTGAACGCCTCAATATTGCGTGGCTTGAGAAGTATTTCTATGTGGAGGCTTATGATGCCAAGGTATTGGCGAATGCGGATGAGTACATTATCGCGGCAAAAGGTGAGATACTTTTGGCTGAACTGAGTGGTGTTATCGTTGGCGTGGTCGCATTGATGTATCATGGCGATGATTTGGAACTGACTAAAATGGCGGTGGATGAAAATTACCAAGGGCAGGGTATTGGAAAATTACTGATGCAAGCAGCACTCAAGCGCGCCAGAGAGATGAACCCTGCGAAGATATTCTTGCTAACAAGCTCAACGCTAGGGCCGGCAAACTCGCTTTACGAGAAATCTGGTTTTGTTAATGTGCCGCTACATTCAGATGATAATGACGTTTATGAACGCTGTGATCGGCGCTGGGAACTACCTTTCGAAGCATTGTCTGCTTGATTAACCTAAATCAAAATCCATAATGCCGCTCTCGCTTAGTTGGGAGGCGAGTAGGGTTTTTAATCGTTCTAGCGCTTCGGGGCTGTTGCCTTCGGCGCGGGCGATGATGGCTGCTTGGGTGTTTGAGGCGCGAGCGAGCCACCAGCCATCGGCGTTCTTGACACGTACGCCATCGACATCATCGACATCGGCGCCGGCGGCTGCCAAGCGTTCTTTAATTTCGGCGACGGCGCTGAATTTGAGAGTTTCAGTGGTCTCGATCCGAATTTCTGGCGTGTTATAAACTTCAGGCATTTCGTCCATCAGCTGTTCGAGTGGCTTATCGGAATGAGCGAGTAGGTTGATAAGGCGTACACCAGAATAGATACCATCATCATAGCCGAAATACTCATCGGCAAAGAAGATGTGTCCGCTCATTTCACCGGCGAGATGGGCTTTGGTTTCTTTCATTTTCGCTTTGACGAAGCTATGTCCGGTTTTCCACATAAGGGGCTGTCCGCCATGTTGCGCGATATCGTCGAAGAGGGTTTGGCTGGCTTTAACATCAGCAATGATGGTCGCGCCGGGATGTTTTAAAAGAACGTCGCGGCCAAAAAGAACCATCAGTTGATCGCCATAAAGGATGCGCCCCGTTTTATCGACGGCACCAATGCGGTCGCCATCGCCATCATAAGCGATACCGACATCGGCATCTTGGGCTTGCACGGTTTCGATGAGTTGCTGCATCAGGGCAGGGATGGTTGGGTCCGGGTGATGGTTGGGGAAGTTGCCGTCAATCTCTGCGTTAATCACGGTGATATCTGCTGAGAGCATTGCCGCGAGGCGTTCTGAAATTTCACCTGCTGCGCCGTTGCCAGGGTCAACGACGACTTTAATGTTTCGTGCACCTTTAGGTTTAAAGGCCGCGGCGAGGGTTTCGAGATATTCGTCTTTGCAGTCTTTGTTGATGACTGCGCCTTGTCCGATTTCGTAATCGGCTGTATTCGCGTATTTGCCGAGGGTTTCGATATGTTCGCCAAAGAAGGAGTCTTTGCCTATCATCATTTTAAAGCCGTTATGGTTGCCAGGGTTATGCGAACCGGTGACCATAATACCCGCATCTGGATTGCTATGATAAACAGAGAAATACATCAGAGGGGTAGGGCCGATGCCGTAATCATGTACGGTTGCCCCAGTGCTGATGATGCCTTCTTTTAAGGCGCCACTGAGAGCCGGGGTGCTAAGGCGCCCATCATAAGCGACATTGATGATGGGGTTTGCCTTACCTGTTTCGCGAATAATGCAAGTAGCAAAGGCTTTGCCGATGGCTAAGGCGTCGGCGTCGAAGAGAGTCTCATTGTAAATGCCGCGGATATCGCCAGCGCGTAGGATGGAGCTATGAAAATTATGCATGAGATTTCTTTTTCTTCTGTAATAGTCTGGGTACACAGATAGGTTGTAAAAGTTAACAATTATTAATAATGGCACTTGCGTAAAACGGAATAAACCTGTATAAGTCTCGCATAAAATGTAAGAAACTCAGGCCTGTTCAATAGGAGGAACTTTAATGCCAACAAAGCAGAATGCAACCATTGTACCCGTAATTCTTTCTGGAGGGATGGGGACACGCCTTTGGCCGATGTCTCGCAGCCACTATCCGAAGCAGTTTTTGAAGCTGGCTTCTGAGGATTATACGCTGATTCAGCAAACGATGTTGCGTGTAGCTGACCGTGATGTTTTCGAAGCTCCGGTATTTGTGAGTAATGAAGATCACCGTTTTCTTGTGGCTGAGAACGTTCAGGAACTTGAAATTGACGACGCAGAAATTTTGCTAGAGCCTAAAGGTCGTAATACGGCGCCAGCGCTCACGATTGCGGCGCATTATATCCGTAAAGCGCATGGTGATGATGCGGTGATGCTTGTTTTGCCATCGGATCATATTATTGATGATGTGACGGCATTCCGTGAAGCGGTGATGAAAGCGGCACAATCTGCTGTGAAAGGTAATTTGACGACCTTTGGCATTACGCCATCTCATGCCGATACGGGGTATGGTTATATTAAGTTTAGCGATAAGGAAATCTCCGAAGGCACCCACCCAGTGAGTGCTTTTGTTGAGAAGCCTGACGCGAAAACGGCTGAGAAATACCTCGCGTCGGGTGAGTATACTTGGAATAGCGGTATGTTCGCATTCCCTGTTGCTCTCTTGCTTGAAGAGATGCTGGAGCACCGTTCTGATATTGCGCAAGCGACGGCTAAAGCGTTCAATACGATACGCGAAGGTGAAGATTTTATCCATTTTGATGCTAAAGCGTTCGCAAGTATTCCTGCAGAATCTATTGATTATGCGGTGATGGAGCCAACCACGAAAGCGGCGGTTGTGCCGGTGGATTGCGGTTGGACGGATGCTGGCTCTTTCGATGCGCTATGGCGTGTTAAGGATAAAGACAAAGCCGGTAATGTCTCCGAAGGTGAAAATACGTTCCTCGACAGCAAAGATTGCTACGTCAATAGTACTGACGGCGTAAAGGTTTCGGTGCTGGGTGTGAAAGACCTTATTGTTATTTCGACAAAAGACTGTGTGATGGTTGCTGATCGCAATAATGCACAGGATGTGAAGAAGCTGGTTGATAAGCTGAAAGTCGAAGACCCTAAACTGGTGGATGAATACCGCCAAATGGCTCGCCCTTGGGGTAACTACGATAGTATCGACCATGGCGATCGCCATCAGGTGAAGCGTATTACCGTGAAGCCGGGGGCTAGCTTGTCGTTGCAGATGCATTATCACCGTGCCGAGCATTGGATTGTGGTGAAAGGTACCGCGATCGTAACGCGCGATGATACACGCAAAGTTGTTTCGGAAAACGAATCAGTTTATATTCCTTGCGGCGCTAAGCACCGTTTGGTGAACCCAGGTTCTATCCCATTAGAGTTGATTGAAGTGCAGTCAGGTTCTTATTTAGGCGAAGATGATATCGTTCGTTTTGAAGATACCTATGGACGCATGACAGAAGTTGTGTAATCTCCGCCACCGATGAACGATAAATCTTTATTCATAACAGCGCTATTGCTGCTGACAGGAGTGCTTTTGGTGGCTCCCGCTGCTGCGCAACAGGCTCAATCTGCTCAACCTGAGGCGCAAGAGGTGAAGTATAACTGTCCTTACTTACATGATGAGACTCGCCGTACGCTTGCAAAATTGACGCAAGGGAATGAAGGTTGGTTTTTCCGTCAGAGTGATATTAACGAGTATTTTGCGCTTCTGCCGCATGCGAAGGGGTATTTGAAGCGTCTGACGGAAGCTTTTGCGAATCAGGGGACAAAATTGATTTTATTGCAAGTGCCGCCTCGTCCATTTGCTTCCTATCGTTACTTTAATCGGGGGCAACCGGGGCAGCGTTCGTTCCGACTTGCTGATGGAATGCCCTATTATGAAAACTATCTCAAAGAGCTGAAGACGACGGGTGCCACGGTGATTGATCTGCTCGATGTGATGAATAAGGTGGATCCTAAAACGGGCCTCCACTTTTTCTATAAGCGTGATATGCACTGGACGCCTTTTGGTGCGAGCGCCGCAGCGCGCCGTATTGCCACCGCTTTGAAAGCAGATACTACCTATCAGAAAATTACGCCAACGGTTTATACGACAGAAGCGACCGGTGAATTGCGTATGAAGGGTAGTATTGCCATGGAAGTGGAAACACTTTGTGCGGAAGTAGTGCCAGCGGAGCCTTATCCGTCTTATCAAACCAATGCGCAGCTTAGTAAAGGTCAGGATGCACTCTTTGGTGATGTGAGTTCTGCTTCGCCAATTGTTTTGTTAGGTTCGAGCTTTAGTGCCGTATCTTGGTTTAACTTTGATGGGTTTTTATCAGAGCATACAGGGCTTGAAGTAGCGAATTTTGCGATTAGCGCCGGCAAACTCTTTAATGCGCTTGTTTCTTATACGGCCTTGCCCAAAGAAGAACGTTTAAATCCTGACTTTGTGGTGTGGGAAAACCTTGCGCATTATGACTTTAACCTCGGTGATACGATGTTCCGTCAGGCGATTCCTGCCGTTTATGGAGAGTGTAGCGCTGCGGAAGCGATTCAGACGGCAAAGGTGAATTTAGTCGGTGATAATACCGATGCAAAAGCGCTCTTCAGTTTGCCTGCGGGTCAGAAAATTAGCGGCACCGATTATTACCTTTTCTTGAAATCGAGCAATAAAGGCCTCTCTAACTTTACGTTGGAGATGGAATATGATGATGGCGATGGCGAGTGGTTTGTGCTCGACCGTAGGCAGAATTTCACGAATGCAGGTCGCTTCTTTGTCGAGCTTTCGGAGGAGATTACGTCTTCTTTGAAAAGTGTTCGATTGGTTGGCCTCCCAAGTATTAAATCAGAACTAGAAGTTCGCTTATGTCGAATTTCCAACAAAGGATAAGGAAGATAATAATGAAAACTCTCTTCTCATGGATGATAGCGGCTCTTGTGCCCTTTACGATGGCGCAGGCAAATGATGACGAATTATACGATCCAGCGCCTCCGGCTGATTCTGCCTTTGTGCGTGTGATTCATGCGGCTTCGGCAATGGATAAAGTTTCGGCAACGGTTGGTGGCATCACTTACGGTGAGTTAAGCTATCCGGCGCTTTCAAACTACCGTATTGTCAAAGGTGGTCAGCATAAAGCGACGGTGGGTACAGTTTCACAAGAGCTAACGATTGATGCAGGTGGTTACTTTACCATCGCGCTGAACGATGCAGGCGAAGTTAAGCTCATTAAAGATGAGCTGCTGAGCAATCCGGCAAAAGCACGTGTTTATTTTTATAACTTCTCCGATGCGGCGCAGGGGAGTTTATTTGCAGCCGAGCATGGGGCGGCTATCTTGGATAAAGTGAACGCAAATGAAGGTGGCTCGCGCGAAGTGAATGCGCTGAAGCTTGCATTGCAGGCGAAAGCGGGTGAAGCAGTGGTGCAAGAATTTAAAGGTGTGCAATTGAAGCGCCGTGTTGGCACGAGCTTTTTAGTCACTGGCAAAGCGGGTGCTTATAAAGCATTGATGCTTGAAAACGAGGTGGAGCGCTAGAGTAGTGAGTCACTTTAAATCATTCAAATATTTATTGATCATTCCTTTGCTATTGCTGGGCGGTGGACTGTATGTGGGTGACGCTGCGGCGATGATTCAGCAGCAGGCTGGCCCAACGAAAAAGATCAAAGCCTTCTCTCCTCCAAATTTAGATTATGCGAAAATCTGTATTTCACAAGCCCCGTTAAATGTCGTTGTGGGAGCAAAGACCTCGCACTTAAGTACCCCTAAAAGACTACACGTTGCCTTAAAGCTATTGAATGGTGGAGTGGGGGTATTCCCTGATCCGGTCCGGGCGATTCGTTTGTTGCGAGAGGTTGCAGAAACAAAAACACCTCATGCGGCACGCGCAAAAATGCAATTAGCGCGTTTGTATATTGGAGGGATTTTTTTACCGGAGAATCAGGAAATTGCACGTGCTTTAGTGAAAGAAGTTGCCCCCGGAGATCCATACCAAGCCGCGTTTTTTATGGGCCATATTCACCAAAAATTGAGTGAATATGGTAAAGCTGAAGAGTATTATAAACGTTCCGCATTGGCGGGTAACCCAATGGCTTATCTCACATTGGCGTATATGTATCGTGATGGTTTGATTGCAGGTATAGATCAAGCCCAGATTGATCAATTTATTACGCTAGCTGAAAATCGCGCGCTTGAAGAAATTGCGCAAGGTAATTGTAAAGTTGCACATGATTTTGGTAAGATTTTTTTGCGCCATAATTTGAGTTCAGATGATTACCCTGCGGGAATAAAATGGCTGGAAGCGTCGGCTGCGTCCAATAATTATTCTGCTATTAGTTACTTAGGGCTGCTTTATTTATACGGAATTCAGGTGAAGCAGGATATTGATAAAGGCATTGCCTATTACGAATTAGGCGCCAAACATAATGATGCAGAGTCGCTCTATCGTTTGGGAATTTATTGGTTGGTGAGCCAAGGTGATTTGCTTGAAAATCGCCATAAAGGTGCCGCTTATTTGGCGAGCGCTTCTCAACAAGGGCATCAGGGCGCGATTAAAAAACTCGCACATTATTATCGCGGAGATTACAAAGATACACCGCAGCCAGAAAAAGCCGTTCAACTTATGGAACGCGCTATTACGATTCCTGATATAGCCGCGGAAATTCCTTACATGCTGGCTGAAGATTATGAAATGGGTAAGGGGATTGCAAAGAACGAAAAGCGTGCTTTCGCGCTTTATGATCGTGCCGCAAAATTGAATTCCCTCGATGCATTGGTGAAGCTTGGTCATGCGTATAAGTATGGGATTGGTGTGAAACGCACTCCTATGAAATCATACCGTTTTTATCGTCAGGCGGCGTCTGCGGGTAGCCGTGAAGCGATGGTGCATCTGGTGGAAAATTATGAATGTGGTGTTGGAAGAATGCCAAGCCAGCGTTATCAGACATTTTGGAAGCATCGCGCTATTCACGAAGGTGCAGGCAAACTCCTTCGCCCTGAAGTGAAGCGCTTAATGTTGAGTAAAAAGAAGCAAGATAATATTGATGGCTTCATGTTGTTGAAGCGTCGTGTGAGTGGTTCGGATCGTGAAGCCATGGTGATGTTATCGCATTTCTATAATAATGGTATTGGTACGGCGCAAGATCGAGAACTTGCCGATAAGTGGCTGCAAGAAGCGGTTCGTGAAGGTGAAGGCGAAGCTAATGGGTATGTGGCTTTAGGTGAGGCCTATCTTGAAGAGGGAGAGATGTTTGAGTCTCAGCCGTTAAAAGCGAGGCAATATTTCGAAAGAGCGATGATGCTCGGAAACGATAATGCCGGGTATGAATTAGGAAAGTTACTTAGCGAAGGTAGTAAAGATTTTCCTGCGGATAAAGAGGCTGCGATTGTAGCTTTCTATGATGCCGTGAATCAGAATAATGACAATGCAATGCGTAAGTTGGCAGGGCTGTTCATTGAGCAGGGCAAAGAGGCGAAAGCCGTACAGCTGCTCGAAAGATCCATTGCACTTTATAATATTGATTCGATTATGGAGCTTGTCAGCTATTACCTAACGAAACCCAAAACGGATGTTCAAGCCTTTAAGAAAGCAAACTATTGGTATGAAAAAGTGGTAGATTACTATCCTTGTTCACCAAGAGAGCGTGCAAAGATTGAACGTTTAACGGCCAAAATCAATTCACATAATAGTGGCAATGTGTTGACAAGCCCTGCTGAGATTCAGAGGCAAGCAGAACAAGGTAATGTGCGGGCGATGCGGAAAATGGCTCAACGTTTTATCTATGGTGCTGCGGGGGTAGAACCTAGCCCGAAAGAGGCGTTTAGGTGGTATGTGAAAGCGGCTCAAGCCGGCGATTCAGTCTCGATGATGGAAATTGGAAATGCCTTTTCTACGGGACTTGGAATAGCGCCTTCTCAAGTGAAAGCACGCCAATGGTGGGAGCGTGCCGCTAAGGCAGGTAGTGCCAAGGCCAAGCAAATGCTCGCCGTCGATGCAAGTGTTGTCCATGATGCTCCCGTTAAGAAGCCCGGCCACTAAGCGAGCAAATGAGTTTTCTCTAGAATTGGAAATATAAGAACGGTGAGTGCGATTGAGCAATCAATTTGCAGAATGCCGTCACGAATAATCCGATCATGACAATCTGTTCAGTCGTAGAGGCTTTAGCGGCCCAGCTTTCCAAAATCGTTTCTTGGGTGTGGCCGCGCCATTGCAAATAGCGGGGGCTTAAGAAAATAACGGAAAAAGCAATGCCGAGTGTACCCAGCATAAGCGGGGTGATCTGCCATGCGAGGACATCTGTAATGGCGAACCCTTGCGAGAGGTCGAACATAGCATTGTAGAAATTGAAGGCGGTTGTGACGTCTGGCGCGCGGAAAAGTACCCAGCCCATCAAGACAAAAATGAAGGTGATGATCCACGCAATCGCGCGCGGGTAGGGGGTGCCGTTTCTGCCGCCGAGCATGCGTTCAATTGCTAAAATTCCACCGTGCCATGCACCCCATAAAATGAATGTCCAGTTAGCGCCGTGCCAGAAACCCCCAAGCAGCATTGTCAGCGAGAGGTTGATGTAAGTACGGGTTTTTCCTTTACGGTTTCCGCCCAACGGAATGTAGAGGTAGTCGCGTAGCCACGTCGAAAGCGAGATGTGCCAGCGCTGCCAAAACTCGGTGATGGATTGGCTAATGTAAGGGTGATTGAAATTGCGAATAAACCGAAAGCCCATCATGAGGCCGAGGCCAACAGCCATTTGACTGTAACCACAGAAATCAAAATAAAGCTGTCCTGAATAGGCGAGAATGCCTAGCCATGCTTCGGCAAAGCTCGGGTTGTTTTGCGCAAACATCATATCGGCAAGCGGTGCCAGTGTATCGGCGATCAGTACTTTTTTGCAAAATCCGCACATGAAGTAAATAGCACCTTCATTGAATAAGGTGAGGTTATGTTCGCGTTTCTCAAACTGATGGGCGATGTCTTTATAACGGATAACAGGACCCGCAATGAGTTGTGGGAAGAGGGCGATAAAGGCGGCGAAGTCCAAAAAGCTCGGTGCGAGATCGGCGTCGCCGCGATAAATGTCGATCAGGTAGCTGATCGCTTGGAAAATATAGAATGAAATTCCGATCGGTAGAATCACGCTCCATGCATCCCATGGGGTGCCGCCCATCGTGAGCACGAGATCGTTAAACGCATCCAGACCGAAGTTGAAATATTTGAAATAGCCAAGTACGGCCAAATCGCCGACGACGCCAATTGTCAGCCAGTATTTGGCCCGCTTTGCATTATCACTTTTCTTGGCGTGAAGGATGTATTTTGAGACCCAATAATTGAAGAAGGTAACGACGCCAAACAGGATGACAAAGTCCACGCGCCACCATGCGTAAAATAAATAACTGCCTAGTAAAATGACGAGCGAACGCCAACGATTCGGCGTGAGATAATAGACCGCTAAGAAGAGCGGTAGAAATATTGTGAGGAAAACGATAGAAGAAAAAACCATTACTTGTTCACGCCTTTCTTCTTATATTCGCGTGGAAGGTAACGTTCAGGGAATTCCCAAATGACGAATTTTGCGGTTGTTTCGCCTTTTTCTAAACGGGCGAGGAAGGTCTCCATCGGCGCAAAAGGGCCTTCGCCTTCATCGGCTAAGTTCAAGATATCCATCTGTAGGACTTGCTTTAAGAAACCTTCGAAATGCCAATCTTTTTGCGCGCTGTAAGAGGTGCCAATCAAAACGACATCGAGTGTTTCATCGCCAAACAGGCTCGCAGTTTCTGTCGAAACTGCATGGGTTTGATAGCTTTGAATGGTTTCGCTGCCGCTGCTTAAGTCGCTTGTCGGGCCTGCGAAAGAAAAACTTGGAGCAAATTCTGTGAGATCGCCTTCATAGGCTTGGGCCTCTTTAGTCGTGGTTGTGAAAGCTTTTGAAGCTAGTTCTAATGCAGGATATTCTGTGTGAATGTAAGTCGCCACTGCTTGTGCCATCGCCAGCGCGGCCTCTTGCGACCAATGTGTGTCGGTGCGCATGAAAGCGGAATCTTTCAGAGAGGCAAAAACGTGGGAGCCGTCAATGAGCGGAATGGAATGTGGCGGGGTGAGGGCGAGATGCTGTCCGGGTTGTGCTTTGCCGCCAAGTTGGTCCGCATGGAAACGTGCTTTGGAAGGGATCCACGCCATGACGGCTTTAATGTCATGAGTGTCTAACTTTTGCATCATCTGGTCAATGCGCTGATAGTTTGCTTCAATATGCGTTTGGAATTCGGGAGTGGTCTCAAATTCCTCTTTCGTGAAGAGCCAGTTATCCTTGCCAATCACCACGCCTTTAGAACCTGTCTTGAATAGGTCGTAGCGAATGCTTCCCCAAAGTTGAGTCGCCGTTTCTTTATAGGCTAACTTATCTTCGAGTTCTTTTTCGAGGTGAGAGGCTGTTTCGCCGCGAATGCTTCCCCAAAAGTTTGGTGTTTCTATCTTCCATCCTTCGGCTTGCGGAGGTAATGAGAATAAAGCTCCAAGGCTAAAGAGGAGTAAGCAGAGTAAAAAGAAAAAGGCGGAAATGTGAGTTTTTAACATCCAACATTATTCCATTTGAATTTCTTCATCGACCGGAGCGGGCTCTTTAGCTGCTTTAGCTTTGGCGGAAGATTTTGGTTTTCCTGCAAGCGCGTTATAGTCACGAATGGCAAGAACGTGCTTCTTCGCTTGTGCGCGTTTAAAGTATTTCAGTGCTTTGGTTTTGCTTCTGCTAACACCAACACCGTCGCGGTGAGCCAGCGCGAGGTAATAATCAGCATCGGGCACTTTATAGTCAGAGGCTTTACGGAGCCATTTGAGTTCTTGCGTTTTATCCTTAGCTACACCGCGTCCATGGCGATAAAGCAGGGCTAAATTGTACATCGCTTCGCTGTTGCCTCGTTTGGCTGCTTTTTGTATAAGCTCCGCGCCACGAGTGGGATTTCTATCCATCCCTAAGGCGCTGAAATGAGCCATGCCATATTGGCGAGTGCCTTCAGCACTGGTGCCAGATTCATGTGCCATGCGGAATGCCTCGACGGCGCGCGGGTGATTAATGCGTCCGCCGAATGCTCCTGAATAAGCCAAACCGATATAAAGCCAAGCCGAACCTAAGCCACCTTCAGCTGCGTCATGCAGCATTTCAAGTGCTTGTTCGGAAGTGTAACCGGGAGTGGAGTTCCAGATCGTCAGACGACCTAGTGCGAGCTTTGCCTGAGGGCTACCAAGCTCAACACCGCGTTGGAGCCATTTGATGGCGAGGTTGGCGTCAGGTTCTACGCCTTGACCATGGAAGAACATGAGGCCCAAGCGGGTTGCGGCAGAAGGTCGGCCTTTTTCAGCTTCTGATTTGAGGAGTCGGTAACCGTAGGCGTACATCTCTTTTGTTGCCGTTGGCGTCGGAGGAGTGACATCGCCGTTTGTATACATGTCCGCTAAAATAATAGCCGCATCGGCATTGCCTTGCTGCGCTGAAATTTTAAACCAGTGAGCGGCGAGTTTAAAGTTGGGTTTCTCGCCCGGCAGGCCTCGTTGTAAACGTTCAGCATATTTGAAGGCGGCAACCGCATCACCTGAGCGGGCTTGCTTGATCATCGCTGTAAGCGGGTCGACAATTTCGGCCGCATTACTCACAGAACTTACCGCTAAGAATGTTAATAATAAGCTGAATAGAAGGGTAATACGCATTATGAGTTTTCTCCGGGTTGCCAATAGAAGCAACTTGCATTGCCGCCTACATATTCATCAATGTAGGGGCGGTGACGCCATTTGGTTTCATTTTTCATAAGTAGATGAAGTCGTTTTGCTGCGAGGGTAGGTTGCTGAATATACGCTTCGGCAAAGGCCATATAATGGCGATCATGTCCTCGCAGGCGCATGTAGTCTCTATCTTGGGCAAGGTAATCTTTGCCGGGGCCGGGAATGTAGTTTTGCGCAGCATAGGGCAGGATAATGAGAGGGGCATAGGAGGCGGTGACGAAATAGTTTATAAGGGCCGCCACTGATTTCCTTTTAGAGCGTGCTTGGTAAAGTGAACCACCCAGAAACTTATCAATTTCCGCAACCGTGATGAGGCTGGACAGGGCGTGGCGCATGTACCAAGTCGCGCGAGCTCCGCGGCGGGTTTCAAGTGGAAGTGATCCATCGGCGCGCATTTCACGTAGCGCTTTTTGGAAACCGTTGCGTCCGATTTGGATCAAATGTTGATCCTTTTTATAAACACCCCATGCCATAAGAATAGAATCGGCTAAGTAGCGGTGATTATTGTGATCGACATCACCTTCAAACTTCTTATCGAGTTTCGGAATAATTGAATCAAGCCAACTTACAATGATGCGGCGTTCATCGTTGCTTAACTGATCATCAATGATGCCCAAACTAATGACGACGGGTAGCAGATAGCGTTTGAGCGCGTAGTAAGTGTCATGTTTGGTATCACTTTGAGTAAGTGCTTTTGCTTTAGCCCATTTTAGGAGACCCAATTTTAGATCCTTGGCAGCTTGTTGATCGCCGGCGAGTACCCGGCCACCTAATATCATCGTATACCAGCTAAAAGAGGCGGGGCGATTATCCGAGCCATAGCCATCTGTTGTCTTTAAGCCTTTGATCGGAGAGGGAATCTTTCCATCCCATTTCACATTTTTTGCGAGGCAATATTCTTTTGCCTTTGCATAGGCCGGGGTCTGTAATTCGGCTTTACGTTGATTTACATCAAAGGCGATATTCGTCGCCAAGCTGGGGGCCGCAACGCTGCATAGTGCGATCACTAATAAGAGGGGTTTAAGAATGGGCATCTTGTTTACTCTGTACCTGACAACTTGAAGATTTCACACGCGTTTTGAGATTCTTTTGCGCATCTCCCCGATAAAGCCCGTCTTTGCGGAAGCGGCAATCATGATGAATCCATTTTCCTTTAGGGCATTTTTCTCCCAGGAAGGCACCTTTGTTTTTAAGGTCATACTGACTGGTGAAATAGCTGTGATCGTTAAACCATTTGCCATTAAATTGCTTGGGTGCTTGGTTGATGAAACGGTTTCCACGCAAGAAGAGCGCGCTTAAGTCTTCGCCGATCACACCAGTCCCATTGGCTTCAATCTTGTTGCCGACCAAAGTCATCGCAGCAACATCGGAATAAGGATCAAGTGTGAAGTTACGACGTTTATGCGCAGGATCATTTAAAAGTTCTGAGATATAACCGCTCACGCCGCCTTGTTTGTTATGTGCGAGATTGTTGAAATAGATGCCGTTATCTTGACTGTTGCGAATACGGAGGCCCATACTTTTGTTTTTGAAGAAGCTATTACTGCTGATGAAGTTACAGCTGCTTTCAAAGACGGTTAGGCCATCTT
The DNA here is from genome assembly GCA_029252805.1 of Rickettsiales bacterium. Classification (NCBI taxonomy): domain Bacteria; kingdom Pseudomonadati; phylum Pseudomonadota; class Alphaproteobacteria; order Rickettsiales; species Rickettsiales bacterium. The sequence continues at coordinate 27,241 of JAQXAR010000047.1, read as the reverse complement.
GCCCATTGCCGAATGCGGTATTTCCGTACACAAAGGTTCCGTTGCTTAAGCGATCAATCATGAAGCCGGAGCCTTTATTATCAAACGAGAGATTGCCGATATAGCTAGAGTCATTTACTTCGCGTGAGATAATAATTCCGTGCTTCTTTTGGGCGCCATAGGCAGTGTTATAAGCGATGGTTAACCAGCGTGAGCGGTCATGTGGATCGATGCCATAAATGATATTATCTTTATATTCATTGCCGATGAGCGAGACATTATCTGCTTCATAAGAGTAAAATCCGTAATAGACATTCTCGAAGCTATTATCGACGATAATACCGTCAGGGCGTTGCGGTTCTGTGATGGTGCTCTGTTGCAGTTTTTCGGGGCCGGCAGAAAGTGAGATACCGTAAGATTTGTGGTTGCTATAGCCAATTGCGACAAATTCATTGCCGGCGAGATAGGTGTGTGAACGACTCCAGCCCGCAATGAATGGGCGGAAATCGTAACGGTCTTTATGTTGCGCAAAAGCAGGTTGTGCTTTGTTCACATCCCAACCAATCACGCTTGTTCCCGTAATATATAAGCGGCCCGCATTGACTAGGATGGCACTGGCTTGCTTGGATTGGTAGAGTTTCGATACTTCCTCACCGTCAATGACAAGCGTTGCATCTGGACCAATGAGGAGCCCGTTATTGAGGGTGTATTCCTTGCCTTTGCGTGTGATGTAACCCTCTAAACCTTGGGATTTTAGACGATCGTAAAGTAAGGGAAGGCTGGTGGTTCCGCTAGAGATATAGAGAACTTCAGGGCTGATATTTCCCGATTCAAAGTTATTGTCAGAATAGGCAATGGCGATCTTAAATTTCGTATTAATGAAGAAACTATTTTCATAATACACGCGATCCAGCGTAAAGGGAGTGAGGGCAGGTAGCTGTGCCTTTACATAATCATAATCAAACTCTAGACGCTCTGGAAAGTCCATTTCAGGGATAGTAAGTCCGAGATTTGAACTCGTTGGTGCCGCTAGTTCTAAGCCAGGTTTTTTGCTCTGCAGGAAGCTATCAAGACGTACTTCAAGTGCTTTGCTATCAATTTGGGTGGCATCTGCTGCATTGAAAATATTCTGTTTGGTTTCTTCAATAATAGGATCGACTTTATCGCCGATGAAACCGAATAAATCGGTATGTAATGAAATTTCTTTTGCGAGGCGGCGGTAATGTTTCGCACGACGAATCGCATTACTCACGCTCTTCATTAACCGGGAGGCCTCTTCAATCTTACCGGCTTTGGCCAGATGAATGGAGCGCAAGGCAATCATGGTGTCTTTTGCTTCTGCTGAGGTAATAAGCGTTGCCCACTGCGCTATAGGGAGGGCTGGTTCTGCAATAAACATCTCTGCGAGCTCAAGGCGTGCGGCTTCTTGTTGAGCAGCGGGGAGTGTTTTAATTTTTAGGTTAAGCGAAGAAAAAAAAGGCGCTTGAAGCGCCGATGTTTCCTTTTCCTTCGCAGCGGCTTTTGCTTTGCTATCAATGTAAGCTTGAATTTTTATTTTAGTCTTCGCATCTTTAATCATGCCCGCCAGCGTTCGCGCCTCTAAAAATTTCTGCTTCATTGTTAAAGCTTTGGCCGTGGCGTAATAGGCTTTATCTAGGCGGTTGCCTGCCATTAAGTTTTTATTCTCTAATAGGCTGAGCGCTGCTTGTGCGTTGCCATTTTCTGCAAGACTTTTTGCGACAGCTGTGACCGCGAGCGTTAAATTGGCAGAGTCTGAGAATTTAGTGGCGGAGAGGCGATTCTGTGCTTCTTCGAAGCGGCCATTCTCAGCGAGTGATTTAATGAAGGCTGCAAATGCTTTGCTAAGTTTAGGTGTTTCCCCTTTTTGTGCGATGTCACTCTTAAATGCTCCAATTGCATCAAGCGCCTTTTGCGCAAGCTTAGGGTTGTTGCTGTGGGCTGCATAATCAGCAGTCTCAATAAGCGCTTGAACTTTGCGGTCATCTCGGCGAGTCGATAATGCACTTCGGTAGCTTTTTTCTATCGCATCGTTAGCGCGAACTTTTTCACCGGCTTCATAATAATGAACGGCGAGTTTGCCCCAGCTATTTGCTCCGTATTTTCCATCGTCGATTCGATCCGCAATCATCGCTGCGCGCGAGAGGTTCTTTTGCTCGAATGTTTTTTTGAACCACTGATAGAGCTTCTCTTGCTGTTTGCTGTGGTCGGTAATGGCAGAAAGAGCATTAAGAGCGACGGTGAATTTATCAGACTTTAATGCCGCGGCGTGCAGCGCAATGAGTTGTGTGTTGCGTTGTTTGGTTTCTTTTTTGCCGGTAATGCGTGTTAGCTCATGAAGTTTTTTACCCCAGCTATCAGAAGGTGCACGTTGATAGTGTGCAAGCATCTGCATGAGTTCTGCGCGGTGCTTGGAAAGGGTGATGTAAGGGGTGATATCTTCTGCAAGCTCGACGCCATCCCAACTAAAGAGCAATTTATTGTCTTTGTTTTTGGTCAGCATCGCCAGTGCAATAGCGTGCAAAGCTTCACTCTTTTTACGTCGATCTTTGATGGTTAGAGCATTCTTTTTTGCAGCCTTGAGGGTCTTTAGGGCTATCTTTTTATCAATCGTTGCCGTTGTTTTTCCCGCTAGGGTGTCCGCGAATATTTTTTGATGGAGTGAGAAATCTTCGGAAAGCTTTTGTGCGCGTTGTATTAGCTTAATGTCTTTGCTTTGTTCTGCGGCGTTTAGCAGAGAGTGAAATAACTGCAATTTAGCGGCTTCATGCGTTAGGCCTTCTCCGGCGGTTTTACCCTTAGGAATAAGCTTCAAAACCTCAGTCCATTTGGCAATGGCTTGGGTTGGTTTACTTGATAAGGCTTCGGCTTCTAGCCACAAGGTTCCTGCATCACTAGCCTGTGCAGGTGTGTTTAGTAAAACCAGCAGGCAAGCAAGACCAGATAAGGGGATGCGCACGTTAAGCATGATTAGAGTATCCGTAACGTATCAATACGAACTTCAACAGGATCATCCACGAACTCAACAGGTAGCGGTTGGTTAGGTTCGATGCGAACTAACGAATTTCCGCCCATGCCTTTACCCGCCTGAATGATTGAGATCGTACCGCGCAAGTAGCTGTTATGGCCGGGCAGGGCCATGAGTGCTTCCTGTTTGATTGAAAGTTTAACTGCTTCTTTATGCGCGATGTAAGCTTCTACATAAGGGCGAGTGTCGGGACGAACGAGCTCAAGTGCAGGCTCTCCTTTGCGCGCTAGACGGTTATTAGCTAAGAGACGTTTCTTCACGATACAGTCACAAGGGCTATCAACCGTGAAGTTGGCGCCAGTCGTTGTTGAAACGTTGAGCAGGGGCTGACCTTTCTTTACTTTCATGTCCGGTAGGATAGGAGCGTAGTAAAGTTTGCCGCCAGCAGGAGCGTCAACGGTTAGCATCTGTGCCGTGACTTGCGCCGAAGTGGCTTGTACAATGTAAAGGCGTTCATACACACTTGATAAAATGTAAGCGAGTAGCAGTGCGGAAATCAGTGCAACCGTCCCAGTTTTGAATAGTTTTGCCATTTTGTGTTTGGCAATCTCTGCAGAGGTTAAGCCTGCGAGAGGGTCTGGAACATTACGAGGTTTTGTCATGTTGTTACGAGCAACGACATCGAGAAGATCGCCGGTATTTACGAGTTCTCCACTAGTGTATGCGGTGACTAAATATTGCATAATGGAGCGTTGGTTACGGTCTGAATTGACGAACTTACAGCCAATGCGATCATCACTAGTGAATCCGACTTCAAGTTGAACAGGGACGCTCAAAGCGAAGCCATCAAACTGGAATTGTAGGATGCTATCAACGACAGAACCTTTTTCGCGCATTGTGGCTGGAGCTGACATATTGCCTTCAAGCACAACAGAAATGCCACCGACAGACCAATCCGCTAGCGGATAGTTTTGCCCGTCAATATGGACGCTTGCCGGCAAGTTGATCCGTATATGTTGGCGTTGAGCTTCTGCCTCATGCACCATTTGGGGGGCGGCGTTGCTCGCAGTAGGGGTAGCGGGGTTGGTCATGTGTTTAATACTCCGTCATCAAGTGAAACCAAAAATTAGGGTCAGGTAAGCTAATTACACCACTTACGGTCGCTAACCCAACAATAAATATCGCAAATGCAAAGCCTTGCATATAGGCAGAACTCAATCCCATCATACGATCAGTGAAAGAGGAATGCCGTTTTTGTAACGTCGTGTTTTGCCGTGTCCAGCGCTGTTTGTCGAGTCTAAACAGCACGATTGTTTTGACAAAAGAACCAACCACTTGGTTGTAATACAAAAAGAACGGCCAAAAGGGGGATACGACTGGGCGTGAGACTAGCAACATCAGAACCATGATATAGCGGGTGATCATCATCCATAAGAAGTAATAAATGATCGCGAAGGGATCATAAACGAAAGACGCAAGAATCGCGATGACAGGGCCTACAAGTGAGGTCCACATAGAAATGCGCTGATCGACAATCGCAAGCCATGGGAAGAAGCCCATTGGTTTGATGCCAAGTTTTATGGCACGTCCGTTTGTGCGCAGCATATTACCAAACCAGCGGCGCATGAGCGTAATAGAGCTGTCAATGAACTGCTCAGAAGGAGGGGTCTCGATCGTGACAACATTAACATCTGCGACATAGATCATTGGGTGGCCCTTAGAAAGGATATGGAACCACGAAGATTTATCATCTCCGGTTAGGAACTTAAAGCGCCCCAAGCGCCAATGGTCAATAAAGTCGACTTCGACGCGCTGGATAAACTCTGGGTCCGTTACGATAGACGCGCGGAACATCGACATACGGCCAGTGAGCGTCAATACGCGCTTGGATAAGCTGTGAGAGCCCATATACATGTTACGTTGCGCGAAGCGCATGCTGTACCATTCGCGAAACATCCAGCTGCCTTCAACTTCGCAATGTTCATCGGTTGTTAGAGCGCCTAAGCCTTCAATGGTTTTGAAGAATGGTGCACATTTACGGACGAGGCCCTGTGGCAACATACTGTCGCCATCAATCACAGATACAATAGCATCTTCAGGAGGGCAGCGGCGCGAGATGGCGCGGAAACCAACGGCGAGCGCGTCACGTTTGCCGGTGCCTGCAATACGTACAAAAACGAGTTTGACGTTTTCTGGCGGGTTGTGCGCGATAAAGAGTTTCTTCACGAGGGACTGATCCGCTCGCTCCACTAAGGAAACGACAATCGTTGTCGGAATTCCACAATGGATCGCTTCCGCAATCACGCTATCATAAACGCGGCGAGTGGTTTCAGAACCAATACGGAAGCTGGTCACGAGGAAATAGTTATGCGAGGGGAGGCCAGTTTCGCCTAATCCATCCGCTTGTGCTCTCCATTTAGGAAAAACGATACGCTTGTAGATAAAAAAGCGGATACAATTGGTGAGTGCCCAGCCATAACGCCAGATCGCGAGAATACCAATAATAAAGATAAAGCGAGTTGTATCTGGGTTCCATAAAATTTCAGGAACCGCAAATGCGAAGCTCGTCATCGCTAAGAGGTAAAGTATGTGTCCGGTAAGGTAATCCATAGGTTGTGCGCTATATAAAGTTTAATACTGCGCAAGTAAAGTATTAATTTTAATTAACGAGTTGGGCTATCTTTCGCTTGTATTTGCGTCTTAAAAGCAATATTTAGCGGGCATGCAAAAAAAAGTATTAAAACCGCTTCTCGCTCTGCCACTTATTGCTCTTTTTACGGGGGCATGGACGTTTGAAATTATTGATAAACCCGGTAACGAACATGTTATCCGTGGGATGCAGGCACGTGATATATCCGATCACGTCACGGCGATTGCTGAGTTTGAAAAGGCGATTGAGAGGTCTATCGATTATCAGACTAAGGGGCGCTCGATGACACAGATCGCGTCTATTTATTTATCACAAGAACCACTTGCAGCCCAGAGAGCTCAAGAAGCGATCGCTTTGTTAGAACAAGCGGAGAAGCTAGGCTATTCACGCTCATTGCTTGTTTTAGGTTCGGTCTATCAAGAAGGTAAAGGTGTTCCGCCAGATGCAACGAAAGCCTATGATTATTTCACGCAAGTGCAAGACCGTTATGCGGGAGCGCTCGTGTCACTTGCCGAATTGATGGTTGATCCGGAGCTGGCGCGTGATTACATGGCGTCTGCTGCAACCAAGCTTGAAAGCGAATTGACCCCCTCTAACGAGGTGACTTTGCGGATGGCTCGTCATTTTCGTGATGGTATTGTCGTGACGGCAAACCAGCCTTTAGCAGAATATTGGTATGGTCGTGCTGTACAGGCGGGTTCTGCGCCGGCCATGATGGAACTCGCTAAAATGTGGATGGAAACGAACCATCAGCCCAGCAGCGATGTGGCTTCTTTGTGGGAAAGCGCGGCAGCTCTTGGGAATGCGCGTGCTGCGTTAGAGTTAGGCTTTGCTTATGCCCTAGGTCAAAATGTTGAGCAAGATGGCGAAAAGAGCCGTCGATATTTCTCTCAAGCTGTTGAAGCAGATCCGGCGAATGCCTATCGTATTGCGCGTTGGTATGAAGAGAAAGGTAAGATGGACGAAGTTTATAATGAAGTCGCATTTAACTGGTATCGTGTCGCTGCAAGTAAAGGTAATCCAGATGCGATTATCCGACAGGCGAGGATGTATTGGGCGGGTGAACGTGTTGTGATGGATAGAGTACGTGCAAGATCGCTCTATCAGCAAGCGGCGTCACTCGGGAGTGAGAAAGCCCTGCCTGAGCTAGCTGAGCGTGAAATACGTGTGCAAATGCAGGCAGAACAGCGTGCAATGAAGCTCGTAGAGCAAGAGCGTAAAAGAACAGATAAAAAGCAAGCGCGCCTTGCAAGAGATCGTTTGGCAATGCGTAAAAAGGTAGGTGGCATCACGTTCTGGAAGCCTTTGGCTGACTCGGGCGATACAGAGGCTATGTTGCGTGTGGGCGAGGCGTATATTCAAGGTAACGGGGTGGAGGCTAATACTGCCACCGGTATCGAATGGATGCATAAGTCTGCAGCGCGCAGTAATGGTGAGGCTATGTACGCTCTAGCGCAAATTCATAGTACTGGTTTAGGGGTTCCGATGGATCTCACCAAAGCGTATGAATGGTACGAAAAGTCTGCCAATGCCGGTTATGCGGCAGGGCAGTATCAACTTGGTTTAGGTTATGCGCGTGGCATTGGAGTCGATAAAGATGCGGAAAAAGCCCGTAACTGGCTGAATAAGGCCAATAAAAATGGCTACTCACGTGCGACTGCTATATTAAATACTTTAACGAACCCATAAGGTTAAATTGATGAAACTTCCTTATTTATCTGCTACTCTACTCCTCTTACTTCCTGCTTTCGCTGTGGCGAAAGATGATGTGGAAGAAGATCTGGTGCCACTCTTAGAGCGTGCGGAAGAGACAATCTATGAATCTGATAAAGCGGTGCGCCTTTCTGTCGGTGGTACTGCTGGTGTTGCTTATAATGATAATATCTACCGTTCTGACGGCAATGAAGAGAGTGACTTTATTGGCATCTTCCGCCCAGGTGTTCGCCTCAAGACGGATTTAAAGCCCTATCAAGTTGATATTGAAGGCCGAGTGGAAGTAGGAGAGTATTTCTCTGAAAGTGAAAATAGTTACGTTGATACCGATCTGAAAGCTCGCGTAGGGTACGACATTACGCCAACGACGAATGTCTATGTCGCCGGTCGTCATCAAAAAGAGCATGTCGCGATTGGTGCTTTTACCGATACGCCCAATAGTCAGGCAGCTGAACCAACCGATTACATGTACGGTGAGCTTAGCGGCGGCGTGAAAGTGGATGAACCCGTTTGGATGGCGCATGTAAATACGGGAATCGATTTTTTTGATTATGATAACTCGCGCCGTCGTGATGGTACTCAGATCATCAATGATGATCGTGACCGTGATGAAAATCATGTGACAGCGCGTGTAGGCTATAAATTACAAGAAGAGAGCGTGCTCTATGTCGAAGGGACGTATAATAACCGCCGATATGATAGCCGTGTTGATAGCACCTTGCTTTTTCCGCGTGATTCGGACGGGATCGAAGCGCTTGTCGGTGTGAAGCTTGGTAACCGCCGCAGCTCTCCCTTGTTTGTTGATTTAGGTGTCGGTTATTTGCAGCAGGATTATGATGCTGCCATACTCCCAGAGGTTACTGGGGTGGCTTTGCGGGGGAACGTACAGTGGCGCCCGGATGATTTATGGCGCGTGCGCGGTAATGTGACCCGTGATGTGCGCGAAACCAGCACCACGGGAGCGTCGGGTTACCTGCAAACGCGTATTGGGACGGAAGCAACGTATCAGCTGCTTGATACGTTAAAAGTTGGTGGTAAGCTTCGCTACACTCAAAATGATTTCGAAGTCAATCAAGCGGCTGGCGGTGTAAAGCGTACCGATAATATTTACGATGGCGGGATCTTCGCAGATTACAATTTTCACGAAGATTATGTCGTTGGCGGCGAATATTTGCATGTAAATCGCGATTCTGACCGTGCGAGCAACGATTATGCGTCGAATGTGTTCTTGCTACGTTTGGGTGTCTTGTACTAAACAAGGCTTATGTCTTCAGTTTCAGCCGTAGAGGCGAATGAGGGGAGGGAGTTCTCTCGCTATCTTGAATCTCAGCTTACCCAGTTAGAGCAGGCTGGGTTACGTCGTGAGTTACGCGCCGCGCCGGAAGGCTGTGTTTCGTTTTGCGATAATGACTATCTTGGTTTGATCGGCGATAAGCGTATTGCGCAAGCGGCCAGTGAGCAAGGGGTAGGCGGCGGTGCGGCAAGCCGCTTAGTCGATGGCAATCACCCGCTCTACGATCAATTAGAGAGTAAATTAGCGCACATGAAGCAAGTAGAGGCTGCATTAGTTTTTACCAGCGGTTTTGCGATGAATATCGGTGTCATTCCTGCTTTAGCGCACAAAGAAGATATCATTTTTGCGGATAAGCTATGTCATGCCTCGCTTATTGATGGGGCACGGGCGAGTGCAGCTGCCTTTTGCCGATTTGCGCATAATGATCTTGAATCTTTAGAGCGTTTGCTAAAACAGCACCGAGGAGCTCACCGCCACTCCTTTATCCTAACGGAAACCATTTTTAGTATGGATGGGGATAAAGCACCGATAGAAGCGATTCTCACACTCGCGCAGAAATATGATTGTCAGCTTGTGGCGGATGATGCTCATGGTTTTGGTGTTTTACCGTCATTGCCGGCTCATTCTCGTCTGACCCAGCTTGGAACGCTCTCCAAAGCGGTGGGTGGCTTGGGAGGTTATGTCTGTGGTTCGCAGGTGCTGAAGGACTACTTAATCAATAAATGCCGTTCCTTGATTTACACCACAGCTCTTCCACCTATGGTGTTAGCTTTGTCCCTTAAATCATTGGAAATTATTGAAAGTGATCCTAATCGTGCGCAAAGAGCGCTGGAGCATGCTAGTGATTTTAGTCATGCATTTTCGCTTCCTGTTCCAGAGTCAGCGATTGTGCCTATGATGGTGGGGGGGGATGCTAAAGCGGTGAAAATGGCTGAGGCGATCGAGAATAAGGGCTTTTATGTGGTGGCGATTCGCCCTCCAACGGTGCCTGCGGGGACTGCGCGGCTTAGGTTCACCTTCTCTGCGCGCCATACTAAAGAGCAGGTTCAGAACCTGATTGTGGCCGTTAAAGAGGTGATGGCATGAGCTACTCTCAGCGTGTCGCGCGTGATTTCTCGACGGCGGCGCAGCAGTATGATGAGTTTGCCCAACTTCAGCGCTTGGTGGTCGATGGGTTATTGCCATGGGTGCCTTCTAACCTATCCAAGGTGCTAGATGCCGGGGCGGGCACCGGCTACGCGATGCAAGAAGGATGGTTAGCACTCGATATTGCCGAGGGCATGTGCCGTATGAATGAGAAAAGTATTTGTGCTGATATGCAGATGATGCCGCTTGCAGATTCAAGTGTAGAAGCGATTTTCAGCGCTTTAGCGATGCAATGGCTCGCTGATCTTCCCGCCTTTCTAAGAGAGGCGCATCGTTGTGTTCAGCAGGAGGGGGGCTTAGTCATTGCCACACTCGGCCCAAAGACATTGCAGAGTTTGCGTGACAGTTTCATGAAGGCAGGTTTAACGGCGCCTTTGCTGCCATTTCAGACGTTAGAGCAATTGCAGCAAGAAATGCAAAAAGCCGGATGGGCTATTGTGCGAGAAGAAGTAGAGATGCTTACAACATCGCAAGATAGTGTGCAATCTTTATTGATAAATCTTAAAGGATTAGGTGCAAGAAATAAAGTAACACATTCAGCTGGTCTTAAAGGCAGGAAATGGCTGGAAGTGTTAGAAAATCATTACCCCGCAAGATTAAATAATAAGATTAATATTGAGTGGGAAGTCATTAAAATAAAAGCAAAAAAGATTTAAAGCATGGCCTTGTTTGTAACTTCAACTGGAACGGATCAAGGGAAAACCTATGTCACTCGATTGCTAGGCAAGCAGTTAGGGCGAGTTTATGCCATCAAGCCCGTCATAAGTGGATATAATGCTTCAGAAATGACGGATACTGCATTGATTCTTAAGGCTTCTTGTTCGAGTATGAGTATTGAAGAATGCTCGCCGTGGCGTTTTGAAGCGCCCGTCTCTCCTGACCTGGCGGCGAAGTCCGAAGCTAAATCAATAGATTACGATGAGTTGCTGAACTTCTGCCAACGTGATGAGGTTGAGGTGATTGAAGGTGCAGGGGGCGTGATGTCGCCTTTAACGTCGAATCATACGAATCTTGATCTGATTGTGGATACGCAGAGCGATGCTTTACTCGTTTCATCACTTTACCTTGGCTGCATCAGCCATATTCTAACCGCATTGGCAGTATTAGCACAGCGGGGAGTTGTGGTTAAGGGGCTGGTGTTATCAGAAAGTTCAGGCGAAAATATGCGGCCAGAACAGGTGATTGCATCTTTAACGCCACAATTACCAGACCTACTCCCTGTTTTTGTGCTGGAATATCTTCCAAATTTCGATCAAGACTGGAAAAAACAACCTGACTTAACTAGCGTGGCTTTATTGAAATGAGATTCCCCAACCTTTCCTTATTTTCGTCTTCCTCCAAAAAAACGGATGATGATAGCGATTTATCTTATGCGAGCTTTTCGGCTAGAACCACTGCATTAGTGCTGGATATGCTTCTGATATTGCTGATTTTAACCCCCGTTTTTGAATATATCAGTCAATTTTTGAATCCAGATTTTTATGCCAATGGTGGCCTGACACAGGCTCAAGCCACTTTCGAAGCCGCTGCGTTGCATAAAATATCAGTGGCTGATGCTATGGAGCGGCTTGGGCAGCTCGGATTCTTCGATAAAATGGCCAGTGATTATTTGGTGCAAATCATTGTTTCTGCCTGTCTGATCATCTTTGCATGGGTAAAATATGACACGACGCCCGGAATGTTCGTGCTGCGCATGTATATAGCGGATGCTAATACCGGCGAAAAGCCGACGCTGATTCAATATGTTATTCGCTATTTTGTCGGTATTATTGCCATTGTTCCGTTAACGTTGGGGCTCTTTGTTATGTTCTTCAACCAGCGCAAAATGGCGCTGCACGATTATGCGGCGCAAACGGTCGTGTTGAAACGGAAGTTTCGTTTTAGAAAGAAAAAACCAGAGGATGCGGCAGAAGACGAAGATCCTAAAGACAAAGAACTAGGAGAGTAGTTCGGTTTGCTCTTTGTTCAAGTTCCCTGGAAGCATCATAATCGGCACCTTAATGGTGTTGCCTAGTTCCTCAGTCAGTGCGGCCATAAGCTTTGGTCCGCGATGAGAAGCCGGGTTAATGGCAAGAATGATCATGTTAATATTGGGGTTTGCTTCCAGAGCCGATAGAATGCCGTTGCTGAGGCTGTCTTCAAGTACCATCAAGTCTGGGTTTTCGATGCCATGCTCTTCAGCCAGTTGTTCCATTTCGGCGAGAAGTGCGCCAGCATCCTCTTCTTTCTCTTCGCGGATCGCATCCGTAATGGCGGAAAGCCCTTGGAATTCCGTTGGCTCTAAGACATGTAGGATTTTTAAGTGATGGCCTCGGCGTTTTGCGCGCAAGCAGCCAAATTGGATGGCGATAGCGCTTTCTTCTGCATTGCTAACGCAAACCAGCGTTGAAGGTTGAGAGGAAGAATCGGGGTTAATAGCTTCGAGTGTCATTTCAATATTCCTTAAATGATCCGGGAGAAGAGTTGGCTAATCGTCCAGCCCACCGATAGCGCAATGCCAATGGCGAGTAGGGCGTAGAGTATAGAGTTATTGTGAGCGAGATCGTAAATGAAGGCGTCAAAGCCTACTTTTTCAACCGTGATAGGAAGGGTTTGAACGCCTCGAAGGCGGCCATCTTCCACGAGATACATATCAAGCGCATAATCGCCGCGTGGCAAGGTGTCTGGGAACGTAATGAGAGTTTTAAATAATGTGTCACCCATAAATTTCAGTGGCTCTGTGAAGTTACGGTAGAGGCCTTTTTTCTGCTGTAAATTGAGAAAGGCTTGAGTGAACTCCTCGCGTTCAGAGGCTTCAATGGGGCGTGGGGTGTTGAGGGTCACCTGCTCCTGGCCGATTTCCAAGGCCTTATAGAGGGGCGAAGGAGTGCCTGTTGGGGCTGTCCCGCTGCCATTAAGCGAGTAATAGAAGGGGACGTTTAAGAAGGTGACTGCTTTGTCATTTATCCATATGCCAGCGGCCGTTTCTCTCTTTCGGCGGATGGTCACGTTGCGCTTGGGGCCACGTACGGCAATTAAAATATCCCCGGGGTCATTCTGCGCGCCAAAGAGGATGAGATTTTTGCCTGTGAAGGTTGAGTTGATATTTACGTGATATTCTGAAAGATCGCCAATAAGCGGCTTGGCTTGGGCTAAAGAAGGCAGCCACACCATCAACGATAACAGCATCAATAGAGTGGCTGTAAGTAAATGATGTGGCTTGCGCAAATAAATCATAGGTTCTTTATAACTAGAAAGAGCCTTGCCAGCCAGCGGTTAATCGCCAATCGCTTGAAAGCTGGGGGCCATCTAGCTTTTCATAGATAGGTGCGCCGACTTCGATCGCGAAACGTTGGTCTTTCGCTTTCGGAATGGTCACATCAACGCCGATAAGGGCATCGACACGGGTGCCGCCGCGCAAATCAGGACGAGCCGTTGGCACAACACGTGAATTAATAGCACTATCGGCACCGTCAATATCGCCCCAGTCACGGCCCTCTAGGCGCATAGTGGCGCTTATAAGGTCGTTAAAGCGGTAGCCCGCCCAAGTGGAGATGCCGATTTCATTGCCCAAGCTGTAATCTTCGCTGTTGCGACCAAGGCGCGTGGTGAGGTTTAGTTGCGAACCTAAAGCCCAATCGCCGCTTTCATAAAGATAGGTGAGGGAGGGAGTTAGATCGAAGGTACCAGAGCCTAGTTGCATTGGGTAAGGTAAACGGATCACACCGAGTGGCGTACGGCCTGTTTCATCAATCGAGCCAGTGGGTAAGCTAACGTTGGCATTTAGGTGCAAGCTTTGTCCTTCGCCTTCCCAAAGCGGAATAAGCGCGCCGAGGCGGGCATCGCCGAAGCCTTCGGTTTCTGTATTGAAGCGCCCGCCGGTCCGCGTCACATGATTCATGCTTTTGAGGGTGTAAGGGATCATCGCCATTAAGGTCAGGTCATCGCTTAATCCGTACATGGCGCCAAACATGTGCATTTCCATTTCCATATCGGTCGGAGCTACTGGGAAGCCTGTTAGTACGGATGCATCGGTCACATTGCTTGTGTCGCTGCGGTTTTGCTCCATCGCCATGCGGCCATAACGGTAAGAGAACATCCAATCACCTGTTTCATGCAGGTGAGCACCCATCACGCCAATCGGCGCTTCTACGCTGGCATGGTGGTGAGTTGAGTGATCGTGCTGGTTGTCATGCTCACCGGCAAGGGCAGGCTGACTGAGAGTAAGCGCGGTAAACGCCAAAAGTAGATTTTTCATCATCGTTCCTGAAATAAGTATTGAGAATTTTGTCACCTCGTCGAATAACGGCATGACACGTGGGTAAGGTTCAGGAAAGAGTCGGAGGCGCGCGGCTAGTGAATCCTTTGGGGTTTGGGGATAGTAAGAAGCGCTGCTCCAATGGAGCGGAAGTGTAAATAGCTGCATGGGTTTGCGATAGGGAAAGCTCATCTGCCAGCACCGCGAAGGATAGAACGCAGAGTTCGCAATGCTTATTGAGGCTTGGTAGTTCAACGGGGTTTCCGTCTGCATCAAAGCTAACTTCTTGAACACCTTGTTCGCCACAGATCAGCGTGAGCTCTTGCCCTGCATAGGCTAGCGGTGCGAATAGTTGGAAGAGAATCAGCCAGCTTGCCAGTAATGTAAAAGACTCTTTGGTGTGTCTGCGCATTAGCCATCCATCTTGAGGGCGGCGATAAAGGCGGATTTAGGCACATCGACATTACCGATAGAGCGCATTTTTGCTTTACCCTTCTTCTGCTTATCGAGAAGCTTTTTCTTACGTGAAATATCACCCCCATAACATTTGGCCGTCACATCTTTACGCATCGCGCTGATGGTTTCGCGGGCGATAATCTTGCCGCCAATAGCAGCTTGCACCGCAACACGGAACATTTGACGTGGGATGAGGTCTTTGAGGCGTGTGCAAAGGGCGCGGCCACGATAGTCTGCTTGAGATCGGTGAACAATGAGTGATAGCGCATCGACGGGCTCGTTATTGATGAGAATGTTGACGCGCACGAGGTCTGATTCCTCGTAACTTGCGAATTCATAATCGAAGCTGGCATAGCCGCGTGTGCAACTTTTAAGGCGATCATAGAAATCGAAGACGACTTCATTGAGGGGCAGTTTATAGATTGCCATCGCGCGGGTGCCGACATAGGTGAGTTCTATTTGCTGGCCACGTTTTTCCGTGCAGAGCGCGAGCACATTACCGAGGAATTCATCCGGCACCATGATGGTTGCCTTAATCCACGGCTCTTCCATGCTTTTAATGTAGGTAACATCGGGCATATCAACGGGATTGTGGAGCGCCTCTTGATGGCCTTTCATCATATTCATTTTATAGCTTACGCTGGGCGCTGTCGTAATAAGATCGAGGTCGAATTCGCGTTCTAGGCGTTCTTGCACAATCTCCAGATGGAGTAATCCGAGGAAACCGCAACGGAAGCCCATGCCGAGCGCGCTTGAGCTTTCGATTTCAAATTCGAAGCTGGAATCATTGAGCGCAAGTTTTGCCAGAGATGCCTTTAGGTGCTCATAATCCGAAGCATCGGAAGGGTAGAGACCGCAGAAAACAACCGGAACATTTGGTTTAAAACCAGCAAGTGCTTCCGCGCATGGCTTTTTGCTATCGGTGATCGTGTCACCAATTTTGCAGTCAGCCACTTGTTTAATGCCGGTGATGATATAACCCATTTCACCAGGGCTGAGCGTATCGACCGGAGTTGTTTTTGGCGTAAAGGTACCGACTTGCTCTACGAGGTATTCCGCTTTAGCGGCGATGAATCTCGCCTTCATGCCTTTTTTGATTTCACCGCTAAAGACGCGAATGAGGATGACTACGCCGAGGTAATTATCGTACCAGCTATCGACTAGTAGGGCTTTTAATTCATCGTTCTCAGGTGTTTTAGGCGCGGGCAAGCGCTGAACGATGGCTTCGAGCACGTCAGGTACGCCCATTCCTGTTTTGGCTGAAATAAGCACCGCATCAGAGGCATCGAGACCGATAACCTCTTCAATTTGTTCTTTGACTTTATCTGGCTCTGCGGCAGGCAAGTCTGCCTTATTAAGTACGGGGACAATCTCATGGCTATTATCAATCGCCTGATACACATTGGCCAGCGTTTGTGCTTCCACGCCTTGCGACGCATCGACGACGAGGAGCGAGCCTTCACAGGCAGCCAGTGAGCGACTCACTTCATAAGCGAAATCGACATGGCCGGGAGTGTCCATTAGGTTGAGAATATAGGTTTCGCCATCTTTGGCTTTATATTCGAGACGCACGGTTTGTGCTTTAATGGTGATGCCGCGCTCACGTTCAATATCCATACTATCGAGCACTTGCTCTTGCATATCACGGTCAGCCAAGCCGCCACAAAGCTGGATGAGCCTGTCTGCAAGCGTGGATTTACCGTGATCGATGTGAGCAATAATGGAGAAGTTGCGAATGCGCGAAATGTTTGTCATGGCGCTTATGTAGCGATGTCTGATTAAAACAGCAATCATGTTTGCATTTTCTTATTGCAAAGGGTATGAGATTTCCGTGATTAGTGCTCTGCAGTTCCCTCCGTCTCATCCGATGCGTCATTGTATTGATAGTGTCGTGCTGTGGCTGCTTAAGCTGGCAGCGCTGGCCTCAATCTTGATTACGGGAGCGATTGTGCTTTCGGTTTTGTTTGAGGCGATGCGCTTCTTTAACTTGATCCCATTGCCAGAGTTTCTGTTTAGTTTAAAGTGGAGTCCGCAGTCTGGACATGATTTTGGCGCGATTCCGCTGTTTTGGGGTACAATTTTTATTATGCTGATTGCGATGTCAGTGGCGGTGCCGGTGGGGTTGTTCGCGGCGATCTATCTCGCAGAATATGCAAATAGTACGGTGCGCAAGGTTGTGAAGCCCGCGCTGGAGGTGCTGGCAGGGATTCCGACGGTGGTTTATGGTTATTTCGCTATTAGTATGGTCTCGCCGTTTTTTCGTTGCTTAGGCGCGGCGCTTGATATTCCGGTTTCAGCTGAAAGTGCGCTAACGGCTGGCGTGGTGATGGGGATAATGATTATCCCATTTATTTCATCACTTTCGGACGATATTTTAACTGCTGTGCCGCAAAGCCTGCGTGATGCTTCGAGCGGTTTAGGCGCAACGAAGGCGGAGACGATTGCTAAAGTTGTGTTGCCTGCAGCATTGCCGGGTATTATGGGCTCAGTATTGCTAGGAGTCTCGCGGGCGATTGGTGAAACGATGATTGTGGTGATGGCGGCAGGATTGGCGGCGAATATCACGATTAATCCGATGGAATCCGTGACCACAGTGACGGCGCAGATTGTCGCATTGCTAACGGGTGACCAAGAATTTGATAGTGCCAAAACACTTGCGGCGTTTGCTTTGGGGCTTACGCTTTTTGTGGTAACGCTTATTTTGAATGTTGTCGCCTTAGTGACGGTGAAGAAATATCAGGAGAAGTATGACTAGCGCGCATTTCAAAAAACGCCAGCGTGCTGCGTGGCGATTTAAGCTCTACGGACAGTTGGCGATTGGTTTCGCGTGCCTAGCGCTGTTTGTGTTGTTGGGCAATATTGTCATGCGTGGCTATACTGGCTTTATTGAAACGCAAATTTACCTGCCAAAAGCAGAGGGTATGAAACAAGCAATCACCGCAATGCCGGGTGTCTTGGTTATTGAGGATGATGAAGGAGTGGCTGAGGTCGCTCCCGTCGTTGCAAGTGGTGTCAGTGCGATCACATTGATTGAACCTGAAGAGGTTGTCGATCCTGCTGTCGTTTTAGCAAAGCAACAGAAGCAGAATTACAAGCTCGCGAAGAAACTCTTTAGCGGGGCTATCCGCCGTCAGATTAAAAACACGAGTTGGATTACCGCAGCCACCAATGTTGATATTTGGAATAAGGGCATCTTAAGCGAAGAGCAAATGCTGGCCGATGGCCGTTTTAATGAGCAGCAGCTCGGGTGGCTCAAGGAATGGAAAGAACAAGGTCATATCAGAAAGACTTTTGATATCGATTTCTTAACAAGCGGCGATTCGCGCGAACCTGAACAAGCGGGCTTTGCGGCCAGTATTATTGGCTCATTGCTAACGGTGTTGATTTGTTTGTCAGTTGCGTTCCCGATGGGGGTGATGACGGCGGTGTATTTAGAAGAGTTTGCGCCGAAAAACAAAATAAGCGATTTGATTGAGGTAAATATCAATAACCTCGCAGCGGTACCGTCGATTGTTTTCGGTCTGCTTGGGCTTGGGTTGTATCTGAATTTGTTCGGTATGCCGCGTTCGGCCTCTCTTGTCGGTGGGTTAACACTCGCCATGTTAGTGCTGCCGGTGATCATTATTGCCACGCGTGCCGCGTTACGTGCGGTGCCGCCTTCGATTCGCGATGCAGCGCGTGGGCTTGGTGCGACGGAATTGCAAGTGGTTGCCCATCATGTGTTACCGCTTTCATTGCCGGGTATTATGACCGGTACAATTCTTGGCGTCGCACGCGCGATTGGCGAGACGGCGCCGCTTCTTATGATTGGTATGGTCGCCTTTATCGCCGATGTGCCTGAGGGCTTTACGGATCCTGCTTCAGCCATGCCGGTGCAAGTATTCCTTTGGGCGAGCAGTCCAGAACTTGGCTTTGTGGAGAAAACCTCCGCAGGTATTATGGTATTACTGACCGTGTTGCTAATGCTTAATTTCGTCGCAATTATGGTTAGAAATAGGTTTGAAACAAAATGGTAAGGCTTTTGATGGCGCGCTTAAGCACCGCGCAGGCTTGCGCCAGAAATTTGGCGAGCGCGCCTTGCCAGCTTATCCGCGATAGTGAAAATGTAAGGAACGATGATGCAAAATAGCTCCAACATAAAAGTAAAAGCCCGCGATGTGAGCGTGCATTACGCTGATAAACAAGCGCTGTTCGGTGTGGACTTGGATATGCCGGAAAAGCAAGTGACGGCCCTTATCGGTCCCTCCGGTTGTGGCAAATCAACATTTTTACGTTGTATTAACCGTATGAATGATTCGATTGATATTTGTCGCGTGAGCGGAAGTATCGAAATAAATGATAAAGAAATCTACTCGCCAGAGCAGGATCCTGTGCTTTTACGAGCGAATGTGGGGATGGTTTTTCAAAAACCCAACCCTTTCCCGAAATCTATTTATGATAATGTGGCTTATGGGCCACGCCTGCACGGAATGACTTCCAATAAGGCTGAGTTAGATGCTCAGGTTGAGAAATGTCTGATTAAAGCCGGCCTATGGGATGAGGTGAAGGATCGCTTGTCTGAATCGGGGACTGGCCTGTCTGGTGGGCAACAGCAGCGCCTGTGTATCGCTCGAACTATCGCAGTAGAACCGGATGTTATCCTTATGGATGAGCCTTGTTCAGCGCTTGATCCGATCGCAACCGCGAAGATTGAAGAGCTTATGGCAGAGCTGCGAGAGCACTATACAATGGTGATTGTCACGCACTCGATGCAGCAAGCAGCACGCGTAAGCCAGAAGACGGCTTTTTTCCATCTTGGTAAGATTATTGAGCAAGGCGAAACGGACCAAATTTTCTCCGCGCCGAATGAACAGCGGACCAAGGATTACATTTCTGGGCGTTATGGCTGATTCTGCGCTTGACAAGTGCGAGTCAGATGACCATATTGCCGGCCTTATTGAACCTACAAGATAGTTTACAAACATGAGTACCTATTCTGCAAAACCTGAAGATATCACCCACGAGTGGTGGATTATTGACGCAAAAGACCTCGTAACAGGCCGTTTGGCTGCTAAAGTAGCCACTTTGCTACGTGGCAAGCATAAGCCTATTTTCACACCTAGCATGGATTGTGGCGACAACGTCGTTATCATCAATGCTGATAAAGTGAAGTTCAAAGGTAAAAAAATGACGGATAAGATTTATTATCGTCACACGGGTCACCCGGGTGGTATTAAATCGACGAATCCTGAAACCGTTCTTAAGGGCGAGTTCCCTGAGCGCGTATTTAGAGCTGCTGTAAAGAACATGCTGCCATCAGGTCCATTGGCCCGTCAGCAACTCAAGAAATTGAAAGTTTACGCTGGTTCTGAACATCCACACACCGCGCAAAATCCGACAGTGATCGATTTTGCATCTGAAAACACAAAAAATAGCTAGAGTAAGAACATGACTGAAGCTGCACAGACAGAAACCACTGCAAAGAAACTAGACGCACAGGGCCGCTCTTATGCGACAGGCCGTCGTAAAGACGCCGTTGCTCGCGTATGGTTAAAAGAAGGCACTGGCCAAATCGTCATTAACAAACTGCCGATCACGAATTACTTTGTGCGTCCAGTATTGCGTATGATTATTAATCAGCCTTTCAAAGCGCTTGATCGTATGGATAAATTTGACGTGCATTGCACCGTTAAAGGTGGCGGTCTTTCAGGCCAAGCCGGTGCGATTCGTCACGGTGTTAGCCGCGCGCTAGACAATTATAGTGGTGAGTTCCACGGCATATTGCGCAAAATGGGCTTCCTGACTCGTGATTCACGTGCAGTAGAACGTAAGAAATACGGTAAAGCGAAAGCACGTCGTAGCTTCCAGTTCTCTAAACGTTAGACAGTTCAAGCAAGATATTGAATTTAGGGCGTTTGGAGTTTCTCCAAACGCCCTTTTTCTATCTATCATGTGGAATAGATCTTTCGACTCGCTATGCTCGCTCAAGATGACAAGGAAGTAACGATGACACAAAAAATTAAAACCGCTATTTTTGGAGCCAGTGGATATACGGGGGTAGAACTACTACGCTTACTACACACGCATCCAGATGTTTCGATCGAAGCGCTTTCGGGTGAAACGCAAGCCGGTAAAGAAATTACGGAGGTCTATCCGCACCTACGAGGGTTGGGTTTACCGCGTCTGAAAAAGATTTCAGAGATTGATACGAGTGCTCTCGATTTAGTCTTCTGCTGTTTGCCGCATGGTACGACGCAAGAGGTGATTGCCGCTCTACCGGAATCGGTGAAAGTGGTCGATCTGTCCGCTGATTTTCGTTTGCGCGATATTGATACGTATGAGCAATGGTACGGAAAGCCACATACACAGCCAATGCTACAAAGGGATGCGGTTTATGGCCTAACCGAGCTGAACCGTGAGGCGGTTAAAGGCGCACGCCTTGTTGCGAACCCGGGTTGCTATCCGACGAGTGCTTTATTGCCGCTAATTCCGTTAGTGAAGTCGGAGTTGATCTCTGCCGATAATATTGTGATTGATGCTAAATCTGGTGTGACAGGGGCAGGGCGTAAGGTGGCGCAGAGCTTTCTTTATACGGAAGTGAATGATTCGCTTATGGCATATGGTATTGCGACGCATCGTCATACCCCAGAGGTTGAGCAGGAGTTGGGCACGAATCACATGGTTACCTTTACGCCGCATCTCGTGCCGATGAATCGTGGAATTCTTTCGACCATTTATGTGGAGTTACATCAAGCGAGTACGGTCGATGAGCTGCGCCACCATCTGGTTGATACGTATAAAGACGAACCCTTTATGCATATTCTGCCAGAAGGCGAGTTGCCGAGTACGGCGCAGGTACGCGGCTCCAATTATTGCGCCATCAGCGTTTCACGTGAGCGTCGTACGGGTAGAGCGATCATTGTTTCGGCGATTGATAACCTCACGAAAGGCTCATCCGGGCAGGCAATTCACAATATGAACCTGATGTTCGGGTTGCCTGAGGATACGGGCTTGCGTCATCTGGCCTTATTCCCTTAAGTTACGGGTATGAATACTGACCCTATTATTCTGCCTTATAAGGGCAAAATGCCGACCATCCATCCGACTGCCTTTATCGCGCCGGGTGCTGTTATTATTGGTGATGTCATGATTGGTGCGAAAAGTAATATCTGGTTTGGCTGCGTAGTGCGCGGCGATGTGCAAAGCATTACTATTGGCGAACGTACGAATATTCAAGATGGTACAGTCATTCATGTGACGCGTGTGGTTGGCCCTACGAGTATTGGTGATGGGGTGACGATTGGCCATCAAGCGTTGCTGCATGCCTGCACGGTCGAGAGTGATAGCTTTATCGGCATGGGAGCGAAGTTACTCGATGGATCTGTGGTGGAGTCGGGAGCAATGTTGGCTGCGGGTGCGCTACTGACGCCCAATAAGCGAGTGCCAACGGGGCAGCTATGGGCCGGAAATCCTGCAAAATATTTCAAAGATTTAAGTGAAAAAGATATTGAGTTCTTCCCGCAATCATCGGCTAACTATGTACTGCACGGTGAGGAATATCGCGAAGAGCTAGGGCTTAATTAAGCATGGCTTTGATCCGCGCAGTTTCGACCATTGGTGGATTTACCTTATTGTCGCGCGTATTCGGATTCTTGCGAGATATTCTGGTCGCGCGTTATCTCGGTGCCGGTGTGTTGGCCGATGCGTTCCTCGTTGCTTTCAAAATACCGAACTTCCTGCGCCGTCTTTTTGCAGAAGGAGCGTTTAACGCAGCTTTTGTTCCGCTATTCGCCGGAACGTTGGAGGAGCAGGGTAAAGATGCCGCCAAGCAAGTGGCCGAGCAGGTGTTCTCCGTTTTGGCGTGGATGGTATTGTTAGTCGTAGCGCTGGCAGAGATATTTATGCCATGGGTGGTTCTCGCTTTTGCACCGGGCTTTCAGGATGACCCGCAGAAGTTCTTGCTCACAGTGCTACTCGCGCGCATGTGTTTCCCGTATATTCTGATGATTGCGCTCGTCACTTTATTGAGTGGCGTTCTCAATAGCTTTAACCGGTTCGCAGCTGTGGCGGCGACGCCGGTCTTACTTAATATATGCCTGATTCTTGCGATGGTGTTCTTGACGCCTTACATGCATACCTCGGCGCATGCATTGGCGATTGGCGTGATGGCGGCCGGTATCGCGCAATTTGTGTGGCTGGTGCTGGCGTGCAAGAAAGAGGGCATTAACCTGACGATCAAATGGCCGAAACTAACGGCTCCAGTGAAGAAGTTGCTGCTATTGGCGGCGCCTGTTGCGCTTGGGGCAGGGGTGGCGCAAATTAATTTGCTGATTGATATTATCCTCGCGTCGCTCTTTCCGGGGGCGGTTTCGTGGCTTTATTATGCCGATAGGCTCAACGAGCTTCCGATTGGAGTGATTGGGGTGGCGGTTGGCACAGCGCTGTTGCCTATGCTCACGAAGACCATCAAAGCGGGCGACACACTGGAGGCGATCGATAAGTTGAATCGCGCGCTCGTGCTTGCTTTAGTCTTTACGCTACCCGCGGCTGTCGCATTAGCGCTTATCCCACAACCGCTCATTAGTACAATCTATGAATATGGCGCCTTTGCGGCATCGGATACGGCGGCAGTGGTTCCTGCTTTGGTCGCTTATGCAGTAGGTTTGCCTGCTTTTATTCTGGTGAAGGTTTTTGCCCCCGGCTTTTTTGCGCGCGAAGATACAAAAACACCAGTCAAAATTGCGATATTTTGTGTTGCGGTCAATATCATCGGTAACCTCATCCTGATGCAATATTATGAGCATGTGGGCTTAGCGATGGCGACGACGCTTTCGGCGTGGCTGAATGCCGGTTTGATGGGTTTCGTGCTTTTGAAGCGCAAGCATTTTGTGCCGGATGCATCTTTGTTATGGGCAGTCTTTAAAATGCTGGTAGCTGCCGGAGTGATGGGAGTCGCGCTTTACTGGCTTATGCCGCAGCTTGATTTTGCGACTTTTTGGTCAAAGGTTATCAGCCTTTCCACTCTCGTTATTGGTGGATTAGTGGTTTATGCCGTGCTTGCACTTGCACTGCTTTATCGAAGCCGCTATTTTCCAAACTATGGACGCCGTAAAAATTAAAAAGATGGTCGCTAAGACGATCAAGAAAGCCGATAAATCCTATTTTTTTGAGGATTATGGTAAGCAAGCGGGTGCTGTCATAAATATGCTTAAGCGAGAAGGCTTGGTGATTGTGCCGCGTGAAGCCTCTGAAGACATGTGCGAGTTTGCGGCTGAAAACATGACGACTGGCCGTATGAAGCCGGAACAGCATGTCGGTCATGTATGGCGCACGATGATAGAGTTTGCCTCGCGTCGGAAGAATTAGCCCTTAAAACCGCTTGCGACCAAGAACGTCTCCGCAGAGCCTTTACGGCTTGCCGCAGGTTTCGCGTGACGTACTTTAATAAAACGCTTCTGTAGGGCTTTGAGTGTTTCGCGTTCTGCGCCACCTTGCCATACTTTGCAAACGAATCCACCGCCGGGCTTTAAAATCTCGCATGCGAACTCCGCAGCTGCTTCGACTAAGCCCATAATGCGTAAATGATCGAGTGAAGGCGTGCCACTTGTATTAGGTGCCATATCAGAGATGACGAGGTCAGCTTTGCCTTCGGGTAAATATGAGCATAGCTTTTCGGGTGCGTCATCTGCCATAAAGTCCATCTCTAGGAGGGTCGATCCGGCAATCTCATCTATTTGCAGGAGATCAATCGCCACAACCGTACTATTGCCTTTGCAGCGTTCAACGGCAACTTGCGTCCAGCCCCCTGGAGCGGCTCCCAAATCAACCACGGATAAGTTTGGTTTGAAGAATTTAAACTTATCATCCAGCTCTGATATTTTGAATGCGGCGCGTGAGCGATAGCCCAGAGCTCGTGCTTTTTGCACATAAGGGTCGTTTAATTGACGTTGTAGCCACTTGGTGGAGCCATTCTTACGCCCGCGTGCAGTTTTTACTTTTTGGTGAAGGCGTGGGTTTTTTCGCCCGCCGCCGCCGCCAGATTTTCCTGTAACACTCATGATGATGTACCGTTAGAAGACAGTCGGTTCTCTCCTTGCTCTTCTGCTACGAGCGAGAAGATGATTCCCTCACGCACGCCACGATCGGCAATGGTGATATGTTTAACGGGACATAAGCGACAGAGTGCCTCAAAGATAGCACAGCCCGAGATAATGTAATCCGAGCGATCAGAGCCGATGCAGGGATGGTGGAAGCGTTCAGAGGCTCTCATGTCCAGAATGGATGCAATGGCATCACGTAACTGTGCGGTTTCAATGGTAATGCCGTCAATTTTAGAGCGTTCATAGCGTGGTAGCCCAAGAAAAATCGCTGCAAGCGTGGTGACGGTTCCTGAAGTGGAGAATAGCTGTACTTCATTTCGGCTCACGGCCTCGGTAATTTCTTCGCAGCGACGGAATTTGAGGAGTTGTTGTTCCAAATAATCGACCATTTCTTCGAAATAAACTTCGGCGAACTGCGCACCACCGAATTTTTCAGACAAATTCATCACCCCTTGAGGCATAGAGAACCAATCAAGTACCTTATGTGACACGACGGGTAGGGTAGAAGGTGCGGCATTTTTGCCGTCAACTTCAACCCACATGAATTCGGTGCTACCGCCGCCAATATCTAGCATTAGTGCGCGTTGGGGCTCCGGTTTTACGAGCGATACGCAGCCGCGAAAAGCAAGGTTTGCTTCTTCTGCGGCGGAGATAACTTCGATCTCTAGGCCGGTTTCTTTTTGCACGCGCATGAGGAATTGTGGAGTGTTTGCGGCTTGGCGACATGCTTCTGTAGCGATGAAGCGTCCGGATGCAATCGTTTGTTTGTCAAGTTTTTTCTTGCATTGGCGCAGGGCTTCGATCGTACGATCCATTGCCTCTTCAGAGAAGCGTCCTGTCTCGCTGACACCCTCGCCAAGGCGCACGATGCGCGAATAACTGTCGAGCACATTAAGTGCGAACTCATTCGTTGTGCTCTGACGTTGTGATGCGATAAGTAAGCGGCAATTATTAGTGCCTAAATCAAGCGCAGCATAAGCAGGAGAGTGATGTTTTGTCTGTGGCATGCGGCGTTTATAGCAGGTTTTGCGCATGACTGAAACCCTTCATGCATTTTCATGAATCTGATGCTTGACAGGGCGCGCGAATAATGGTGTAACGGCTCAGCTTTCAAAGCAGTGGTCCCTTCGTCTAACGGTTAGGACACCGCCCTTTCACGGCGGCAATACGGGTTCGAATCCCGTAGGGATCACCAAGTTTTTGCACAAAGTATTGATTTTAAAAGAATGTCTATCAGGCATCTAAAAGGCATTGCGGTCATTGCTACGAAAGACTGCTACAATCATGCCCACCCAAACACATTTGATGAACCGTAACGGTATTTATTATTGCCGTGTTCCTGTTCCTAAATATTTACAGACACCTAATGGTAAAAAAGAAATCTGGAAAAGTCTTGGTATTCGGTCTTATAGTGAAGCCATTCAGGCAGTTAAGACACAGGTAATGCTCATTATGGAAGAATTGGTAAATAAAAGCTCCCCTAGACCGCCTAAAATTGAAGTAGGTGTATTAGAAGGCGAAAAGCCGCTAACAGAGCAAGTTATTAGCACTATGGCGGAGTTACGCTATAATATCATCCTTCATCAAGATGAGTTACATAGAGAAAAGGTTGGCTCAAAATTACAGAACCTTAATAGCTGCGCAAAAATAATATCCGGAATTGCACAACAAGTTTATAAATTTGACCCTAAAGCCGAGAGAAATGAAGCTACGCAAAGGATCTTAAGTGTATTGGAGAAATGTGGGGCTCCAGTAAATAAAGGTACATTGCTTAATATAATCAGAGATGGAGCCGAGTTGATTAAAGAGAACAGCAACACATAAATAAGACCAATTGGTCTTAGATTAGGCCAATTGGCCCTCATCATATACCTTTTTCGATACTCCTAAATCTGTACCGCATGTGTACATGTATTAATTAATTTAGGAGATAATGATGAATGAAAAAGAAGGTAGACTACTCCCTGTCAGTGAGGCTCTTGAGAGAATGGGCATCGGGCGAACATCGTTTTATGAAGAAGTGAAGAAGGGCAATATTGCTACTAAACGCTTCGGAAGTAAAACGCTTGTCCCCCTCGCATCCGTCGAACAATGGATTGAAGCACTTCCAACAGTGGGAGGGCAGCATGAGTAATAATTATACATGCGAAATATGCGAACTTTTCGATAGAAAAAGTAAAGCAGAGTATATGGCAGAGATACCAGAAATACTGGGTGAAGGTATTGCGGTAATTCAGGCTAGTATATTCGATGTTCCATTATGTACTAGCTGCTTGCATTTCTATAATCACATTAACACCTCCCGTCTCGTTACCTTGATGGGAGCTGCGCACAATGATCGTGAATATAGCAGTTGCAAGCCAGATAACTCTGAAATTGCACTCTACCCACTAGATTAAACTCAAAATTATTAAAGAAGAATGAGAACGACAATCAATGGTTGTCGCTCCCATTGCTATAGGATAACTTATGAAAAACAAATATATTAAACAATACCTTGAAAGTAAAAAAGATCTGATTCGCCTAGATGGAAAAATCCCTAAAGATAGACAGTGGACGACTCGTGAATTTGCAGATAGCGCTATGCGGCCACGCGCTACGCATGGAAGGTGGACATTAAAAAGGTGCGAAGTGTCGAGTATGTGCTCGGCGTTAAGCAAGGCGTAATCGTCGGGGCATTTGAAGCTAACGAATGGCTTGA
>JAQXAR010000046.1 GCA_029252805.1 Rickettsiales bacterium | reverse complement strand
TTAATCTGTTCTTGAAAGAATGTGAGTGGAGGTTTAATATGGGCACACCAAGTGACTTACTGGCAGACCTGAAAAAGTTGCTCAAAGAATATTATTAGGTGTCAGCCCCTAATTTTTTTATTTTAGGTGATAAATAAATTTCAAAAAAAATAGAAATGCGCCATTAAGTATCTAGATCAGTCCTGAAAGGGGACAATACAAGAGGCACAAGCCTGTATACAATTCAAAAGAAATGCGAAATAGATGGATAGAGTATAAGCTTAAATGAGGGGGGTGTCTGTTACAGTTTCGTGACAATTGGACTTACCCTTCTCCCCTGATGGCTAGGTCATGAAAAGGAGAGAAGGGTACCGTATCGTGTATCTACTCTGCGCCACACTTGCTTGAGTCAAACGTATCGCTGTGACCGGATTGAAGGTAGCTATTTAGGCATTCATCCGGACCCGTTGGTAGGCCTGAATTGCCACCGGCGGCAGGGGTTAAGCCTGCTAATTGTTCAGGTGTTAGGTTGGCGAAATTAGTGCCGCCATTAGTGTTACCGAAGAATAAGCTTAGATCCAGATTGCCCGTGAAGCTTTCGCCTTGGCCAAGGGTTTTCCCAAAGTAAGAGAATAATGCAGTTAGGAGACCGGAATAACGGGTGTCGTTAAACTCGTTCAATGCCTGAGTGCTGCCATCGGGTGAGGTGCTGGTTTCTGTGGTTTCGCCACCGCTCCCGCCATCGCCGCCTGATCCAGTGCCGGTATCGGTTCCAGTGTCACCGTCGCCACCTGAAGTGGTTTCTGGCTCTTCTGGTGTAACGGGAGGAGTAGGAGTGGTCGGGGTCCCCCCAGCCGTCAAGAAGATGACATCGCCGACTTTAACATTGTCATTCTCATCCCATACTTCCGTTTCACCAAAAGCACCCAGAGCGGCTCCCGTTCTGCCGTTAAAGGTGACCGAACGGCCATCAATATCGAGATCATCCATCGCGCCATTTTCCAACTTAATCGCGAATTTTTCATAATCGCTGAAAGACGAACCGGTGGATTTATCGGCAAAGACAACGGCTGCTTTTTTGCCCGTAACGAGCAAGCCAACATCACCACCGCTGACGGTGTTATCCTGTAACGTTGCAAAGCCTTTATTGCGCACCCGAATGCCTGTTTTATTATCGGTGTACGTGTCGCCCATAATCACGGCGTGCCCCTTTTTAACATCGGTGCCACGTTTAAAGCCTGATACCTGATTACCAGAGAGCATCACATTATCTTGAACAAGGAAGCCTGTTGTGTCTGGGTTAAAGGTAGGCAGTTGTTTCTTTTCCTCTATCACCTTTACTTCCTCAACCTCAATGTCGAGTAAAGCCATTGTAGGGATATCGTCGCTAAAGCCGCCGGTGACGGTGTTGTCAGAGATCGTAAAGCCTGGTGCTACATTCTGCACGATAACGGCACGTGAGCCTTTGCTATTGACCTTCTCAATCAGGTTTTGAGTGACGCTACCGGCCACATTACCTGACAAGACAATCCCGCGCTGAGGGCCTGTTGGGTTTTGCACATCGCGACGTACGTCCAATCGGATTGCTTTCTTCTCCTCTTTTGGAGCACCGAAGAAGAATTGACCGCCTGTGATGGTATCGTTGTTGATGTTGACGGTGAGGTCGCTGCCATGAGCACGAATACCGGTGCGCTCAAAGCCTGCAATTTCAGAGTTCTTGATTTCAAGGTTGAAACCTTTTTCTTCTATCTCATCCATGTTGACTTTGACCGGATCTGCGTCTAAGGCATTAAAATCAACGACTTCCTTGATACGGCGCTTAATGATGGCGCTATCTGCTAGGATGCCGATACCTTGAGGCGTCGCACCTTTCGGTGCAGCGTCACGAACAGCAAATTCGGGTAGCATATTCACACCGTTACGAATGTTATACACGCCGACATTATCGACTGTGCCACCGGCATTCTTAAAGCCAATACCGACTGCACGTTCCCATGGAGTATATCCCCGGCTGCCTATTTTCACATCACGGCGGTTGCCTAGGAACCCACCATCAACGCTTAGGTTTGTGATGGTTGCATTGGTGCCTTGCACCTGAATGATCGGACGAGCGGTGAAGTTATCATCAAAGCTTTCGATAAACCCTTCCGGTAAGCGACTGAGATCTGTCGGGAGCAGAACGGTATCAAAGCGATTGTTGGTTGCGCCGGTCAGCGTAATGTTTTTATGGATGTAGGCGCCTTGGTTCCATAAGCCACTTTCAAGCTTCACGGTATCGCCTTCGCGCGCGCCATGGTCAATCGTGTTCTGGATTGAATGGAAGTAACTTGCATCTGCTACAGGGTATGAACCGCCCTTGTTGGCCACATATTTCACTGCACCAAAGTCAACATAGCCACGTACAACAGGGACGAATACTCCACGGAAAACGTTCTGAATCTGCGCATCTGAAATCACAGTCCGTAGTTTGAAACGTTGTGCGTCTGTCAAATCGCCAATGGCTGAACCGAAGAATCTTGTGCCTTCACCCATAATGCGAGTGAAGCCATTGCCGGCACCCGCCGCACTGATAAGAATTTCGTAAGTAGGGTCACCTGCTTTGGCAAAACCTGGCTGGTCAAAAGCGGTTTTAACGCCGTTGAAGGTGGTGTTACCTAAAGAGATGGTTTGGTTTTCATTGCCTGCGATATTGACGAGGCGTAGGGCAGCACCCCACCATTGGCCAATGTGAGAGCTTCTGACCCGTCCTTTTGCGATGGCAGGAACAACAAGAGTACTGCCCAAGTTCACGTCGGTCATGCTGAGCGATGGCAGGCCTTGATAGCCTTGAATAGCAATCATGGCGACTTGGTAATCCCCGCTGACATTGACATTATCAAAGATGAGATTTCCGGCGGCTGCATTTGGCGTACTAAAGTCACCGCTATCGGCGCCGCGAAGCTGGATACCGTAACGTGCACCTTCGGTGTCAGCCGCATTTAAAGCGGTCGTGCCGCGCAGTATAAGGTTGCGCAAGGTAGCGTTATTGTTGAAGAAGAATAGATTGATATCACCACGCCCGCCATTGGCCGCATTGGTAATGTTACCCTCAAAACGTGAGTCTAAAATACTAACATGGTCAATATTGCTGCCTGTCGTCGCATCGCCGGTTACGAAAATACCGTTGGTACGGTAGTCGTTAAAGCAGTTGTTGCGTAGGTTTAGCAAACCCATGGTGTTATTGGCAGTGGCGTGGATACCGATGTCTGAATCGGTGAAGGTAAAGCCGTTTATATCGACGGTGCCTTCGGTTACGCCATCAATGAGGATACCGGTGCCACCATTGGCATCAATGGTAGTGGTGGCCTTGCCGTTGAGAGAATTGAGCGTGAGGTTCTTGTTGATGGTGACGTTTTCTTCATATGTTCCATCGCCGACATTTACGGTATCACCGGCTTGTGCCAGCGCTAGACCGTCTGCGATTTTCGAATTTAGAATAAATTGCGCACCGCTGCGGCGCCACTCGCCGGCAGGTCCGGTGGTGTAAACAAGGTTTTCGAAGGTATTGTCTTTGACTAAATCTTCCAAAGCAGCTGCCGAATCGTCAGGTAAGGTATGCGCTGGACCCGAAGCGGGGCGTAGTGTGATGTTCTCAGACAAAGCCACCGCACTGTTTCCGGCGAAGCGGTTGCCCGTAATACGAACAAGCGCGATAGGGGAGGCCGCAGTTGCTGTTACATTGATACCGAACTTCGTATTACCTTTAATGTCATTATCTAGGATACGCACATTGGCAACGGTATTCTTGTTGGTGGCTTCAAGTCGGATACCCGAATCCTTATTGTCAGAAATATTAGAGTTGCGAATCGTTAGGCCATCAAGGGATGTTTTCTTATTCAGGCGTACGCCGAAGGTGCCACTTTTCGTCACACCCATTGCGTTGAGAGTAAGGTTGGAAATTCCTTTATTCTCGTCTTTGATCTGAATACCTTGTTTCTTGGCGCCTTCAATGGTGAAGTTACTCAATACGACATTGTCCGCACCGGCTTTAAGGGTAATTCCTTGATCCGAGCCGCTAGCATCTAACTTGGTTGTGTCTTTACCAGAGCCGGAAATATCAACATCGCGATCCAGTACTAAGCCGCCTTGCGTAAAGGTGGTGTTGCCTAAGGTCATGCGGCCACCCGTATTGACAATATCAAGGGCTGTTTGCAAATTAACATTATTACTATTGACGGTGACGATCGGTGCGGTTGAAATTTCATCTGCCGCACCGCCTGAGGTCGAGCCAAGGATGGTGCCGCTTAGTAGGCCTTCTAAAGTCAGGCGCTTGCTGGCTTGCATCGTAAGTTGTGCGCCGGCAGTTGTGTTACCTGCAAGGTTGATATTGGTGGCACCGAGGCGGATATTTCCAGCTGTGCTGATGCTGCCTGTATCGGTGACGGTCAGGGATTTTGTTGCATTGATGATTAAATCATCAATCGCGCCGGGGCCGCCTGTTAGAGCGGCTTGGATTGAAACATTATTGCCCGCGGTTAAAGTCATATCATCATCGGCTCGCACCGCGCCACGGATGGTGATGTTGTTGCTGGCATTAACGATAAGATCGGCATTGGTGTGGATCGTACCGTTGATGATAGCATCTTTGGTTTTAATTTCGGCACCGATAACGCCACCGGTTGTATCGGTGATGATCGAACCTGTATCGGCGACGGTGACACGCTCTGCATGACTCGCGCCGTCAATGCCAAGGGCACGGAAGACGCCTTCGCCAAGATCAGTCAGCGAGTTCACATTAATGAGGCGGCCTAGAAGCGACAGGTTACCGTCATTGAGTTTAATTTTTGCATTGAGCAAAATTCTATCGGCTTGCAGGGTGAGTGAGTTGCCAAGCGCGGCTACATCGGTGGAGACATCGATATCTGCTTTAACATTGATGATGTTCAACGCCTCAATCACCACATTGGCGAAGTTATTGAGTGCGGTTTCAACGGCACCTGTAGAAATACGGAAGGTGGTGCCTGCACCATCTGCGGTATTGATTAAACCATCGGCGGTTAGTTCGGCATCCGCTGTGGTCGTCGCATCGATGATCACATTTTCAGGGTCGAGTAGTAACGTACCGCCTGTGCCTTTGAGGCCTTTGAGGTCGACTGCGCCATAAAAGCCCAATAGGCCGCGGCTGGAAACTTCGGCAAAGCCACCATTGTTTGCGCCTTTAGCGCTGATGTTGCCGGTGAAGTGAGTCGCTTTTTCAGACCATAAGATCACGTTGCCACCATTGCCGCCATTGATGCCATCGGCAATCAGGCTGGAATTTCTATCGACCACGGTAGTACCTGCTGAAACGACAGTGCCGTCGCCATGCTTGCTGCCACCGATGAAGATATCGCCCCCGCCAGCATAACCGGAAGCATCTATCTCTGCGGCTGCTAGGTGAACGCCTTTACCGGTAATGGTTGCGGTACCGCCTGTTTGGCCAACGCCTTTGCCGGAAATATTGACTTTGCCGCTGACTTTAACATGGCCATCACCACCTAGAATAATCACGCCGCCTTTTTTGCGAATGCTGGTGGCTTCAATCACGCCAGTCGTGTTGATGACTTCATCGACGACTTTGCTGGCAGCATCTGCGGTCATGTAAACGGTTCCGCCATTGGCAGATAGGGTGCCTGAGTTTTTAATACCGGTGCTTGCTTCCCCTTTAACCGCGAAGCTGACAAGTTCATCCCCGAAAAAGTCAAAGGCAACAGTTTCGCCTGTGCCTAGAGCAACGGTGCCGGCGTTCGCGCGGATCACGCCGCTATTTTCAACGCCAGGCGCTACAAGCGCGACAAGGCCGCCTTCTTTGGCCGTAATGGTGCCTTGGTTAACGATACTAGCATCGGCATTGCCGGCTTGATCAAAGTTTAGATTTCCGGCTTTGAAGTTATCGTCAGAAATATTCGCGCTGGTGGCAATGAGCCCGCCGACATTGACGCGTGAATCAGCGCCGAAGAAGACGCCGTTAGGGTTTACGAGTACCAAGCGTCCGGTGGCGCTGAGTGTGCCAAAGATTTTCGAGGGAGCGGTCGAATCTGTGACACGGTTTAGAGCAATACTATTGGCATCAGGCTGTTGAAAGTGAGTTGCCTCACCTTTGGCGATATCAAAATTCTGCCAGTTAATGATGGCCGTATCACTGCGCTGGTGGATATTGAGGTCAGTACCGGTTTGCTGCAGCGATACATCGCCATGAGCCACGGTTGCACCTTGGGGTAGAGCATTAGCAGTACCTGCGCTCATGGCGATACCTACAGCAATCGCTGTCATACATGTTGACGTCTTTAGGTGAGATCCGAAACGATTTTTGCCAATTGTTGGAAATGTAATACCCTGCATTTAAATACCCTCGATGTGCTAGAATTTAGACTTATTTTGAGAGTTTAATACAGCAACTCCCGCTAGAAATCCAGCAGAAGATTAACCATTTATTAACCTTTGTTAGCGATTGTAGGTCAGGTTAAAGAAGATACGGGTATCATCACCTTTGGTGTTTTCTGCGGCAACACGCTTGGTAAGTGGCATAGCAAGCTCTATGTCACCACGCAGATTATCCAAAAGCCCGGCGCGAACGCCCAAACCGGCTGATGCGAGCGAGGCGGCATCATCTTCGCCAGCAATAATACTGCGATTCCATACTTTACCGTAATCATAAAAACTATAGAGCTGATAATTATTGATCCACTGATTGCTGTAATCTGCATTATAATGCAGCTCGCCGCGCACGCCGAAACCGTTATCGCCACTTAGCTCTGACGGATCGTAAGCGCTACCAAGTGGTGTGCTACCAACAGAAAATTCTTCAGAGGCATGGAGTGGATCAAGCGAGAACTGTCCCGCAGCAGTTACCTGTGCCGCAAAGGGGCCGTAAATAGACTGTAAGCGCTGGACATCGAAATTGAATTTCGTGAAGCTCGAATCTGCGTTAGCACGTGAGATAAGGTCATTGGCATCATTAGCGCCAAAAATATCCACGCCATGAGTGACGCCAGCGGCGAGTTGGTTGATGCCTTTTAGGTTATCCAAAAAGTCATAAGCCAAGCGCCCCGATAGCGTGCGGACACGATCTTCAAAGATAGATAGTCCAAACGTATCGGACTTCGCATTACGGTACGTAAAGGCGATCGTCCCTAACAGGTTCTCGCGACGTGAACGGATGAAGGGATGGGTCGCATCCAAACGAGCCGTTACGCTATCACCTTGAAGGCGTAGGGGAGCGAGGGCGTTGCCAGGCTCTGTGTCAGTATAGTTAATGAGCCCGCGAACCACGGTGCCTTCGCTACCAACAGGCTGAGAGTAA
This sequence comes from Rickettsiales bacterium, assembly GCA_029252805.1. Lineage (NCBI taxonomy): Bacteria > Pseudomonadati > Pseudomonadota > Alphaproteobacteria > Rickettsiales > Rickettsiales bacterium. The sequence goes on along the minus strand of JAQXAR010000046.1, from coordinate 40,910 downwards.
GATGCCTCGTAATAAGCCAGTTCATCTAGGTTAAGGGTTTGAATCGTGCGAATACCAATCGTCTCATGTTGACCAATCAAGTTATGACTCTGAACGGATAGATCACCTTGAGCTGGGCCCAAATAGCGGCTGCCGCGATTATTAACATTGGCGCGGAAGCTGTAGGTTTTTTGTGTCAGTGAGACGGCCATATCAGAGCCACCCACGCCAGAAGGAGCGGCGCTTAGGGTCGCACGGGCTGTCATGCCAGAAAGATCATCCATGAGCAGAAGGTAGCGTTCTAGGTCATTCACATTTAACGCTTTTGAGCGGAGTTTATCGGCATATTCTTCAGCAAGGCTGCCTTTAGAGATGTCACCTGTGAAGGTGACGTCGTTAATATAACCCTCAATGAGTTTAATCTTCACGACACCATCACCGATGCGTTGTTGGGGCAGAATGGCACGTGAAAGAATGAAGCCTTCGTTGCGGTAATAAGCGGTGACGTCATCGACCAATGTTTGTAATCCACTTAAGGTAATGTCTTGACCGAAGCGATCGCCGAATTCTTCTTTAAGTCTGTCGTCGCAAATCGCTTCATTGCCCTCAAACGAGACGGCTTCCATCATGAAGCTCGTACCACCGGAAAGACGCTTTTGTCCTTTACGGTCTTTAATTTGAATGAGAGGTTCGCCCGTGACGGTAGGACGGCTTTCTATCTGATAACGCTGCCCAATTTTCCCTGGCTCAACGGTGCGAGGGATGACTTGCGCATAACTTGTGGAAGCGAGGGCGCATAGCGTGATAGCGGCGGCGGTAGATGATAAAAGTTTAAACATGGCTCGAAAGACTCCTGTGATTTCACCGCACGGCTATCAGGAGCATGCTCAAAAGTCAAATAATGAGCGATATTATTCTACGAAAATTGTTATATTTCCAATACTTGTGTTATTATTGGTGAATTAGGCCTTGCGTGAGGGGTGGTGCCGCCACCAAGCATGTTCATTAATAGAGTAGATAGGAACATAGTGTCGGATATCACGGTCACTCGCGAGATAACTCAACTGATTGTCGAGAATATAGGTTTCCCCATTGAAGTTTACCGCCAGCACGGAATGGAGTTGGTTCAGTTTGATATCTTGTAAAACCACAATACGCATATTGTTCGGATTCCAGCCCAGCGCTTTGAGTGCCATGTATTTTACTATAGCGTAATCTTCGCAATCGCCGCCGCCTTTTTTGAAGAACTGATCTGGTGTTGCCCAGTAATCAGGGGTTTTCCAGCCATCTTTATCTTCGATGTAGCGGTAGCTATTGACCTGCTGATTGATGGCTTTGAGGGTTTGAACCTGATTGGAACGGGTAGGGTGGCTCAACAGAGATGGCCAGTCTTGAGCGGAGCTTACTTGGCCTTGCTGCACAACCCGAGTCCATTTGGCGAAGGCGCTGAGATCGGTGGATTTGGTGCTGGAGCTACTGAACAAGTTCAGTGAGGCTGCATGTGCCTGAAATGAAATGAGGGGCACCAGCAAAAAGACCCCTAAAAGAAGGGCGTATTTTGCTTTGGTTTGAGCGCGGTATCTAATCGTGTTTTTCATCTCCTTTCATTATGAAGGAGTAGGGTTAATAACGATTAACGATTGGGTGGGATTTAGCTAAAATTGTTGATAAATAATTGCTATATATCAGTATCTTGGGTGGTTTGTGTTGAGTGGGTAATGTGAAGGTTTTGTGACAGTGGGGGGTATTTGAGGCGATAACCGTTGCACCGTTAGGGATCAGTGGTGTGCGAAATGACCTATTTGTCTCGAATCGTAGATTTCTTGCCAAATCTCATTCTGGTGCAATATTGGCGCTTAAAAGCCTTGAGCGCTTCTTACAACAGCTCTATTGTGGCGCCTCAATTACAGCAACGAAAGCACTCATGACACTGCGAACTCCTCTCTCAATATTGCGCGATTCCTATGGCTATGACGCATTTCGAGGATCTCAAGCAGAGATCATCGATCATGTTATTGGCGGGGGCGATGCCTTTGTGCTGATGCCAACTGGTAGCGGTAAATCGTTATGTTACCAAATCCCCGCGCTGTGCCGTGATGGTATGGCAATTGTGGTTTCACCCTTGATCGCGCTGATGCAGGATCAAATTTCAGCATTGGAACAACTGGATATCAAAGCCGGCGCGATGAATTCGTCTATGGATTCAGGGCAGATCGCAGCGATACGCCAGCAAATGCTGGAGGGCTCGTTGGATATGTTATATGTCGCGCCTGAGCGGCTGATGATGCCCGATTTCTTGAATCTGTTGGGGCAATGTAACCTCGCGCTTTTTGCGATTGATGAAGCGCATTGTGTCTCACAATGGGGGCACGATTTCCGTCCGGATTATGCGGCGTTATCGCTGCTGGCTGAGCGTTTTCCTGGTGTGCCACGTATCGCGCTGACCGCGACAGCAGATGCGCCGACTCGCAAAGATATTGTCGAACGTTTAGTGCTCGAAAAGGGACGTACTTTTGTCAGCGGGTTCGACCGGCCAAATATCCATTACACCATCGCGCTGCGTAACTCGCCTAAGCAACAAGTGTGGAAATTCATTCAGGAAAAACACAAAGACGAGTGCGGGATTATCTATTGTATCTCGCGAAAAAAAGTGGATGAGATGGCCGTATGGCTACGCGATCAAGGCGTGAATGCATTGCCTTATCATGCAGGCTTGTCAAGCGAAGTGCGTGCGACAAATCAACGCCAGTTTTTACAAGGCGAACAGATCATCATGGTGGCGACCATTGCTTTTGGTATGGGGATCGATAAGCCTGATGTGCGCTTTGTGGTGCATATGAATATTCCCAAAAATATCGAAGCTTATTATCAGGAAACCGGACGTGCCGGCCGCGATGGTCTGCCGTCAAACGCCTTCATGGTTTACGGTATGGAAGATGCGGCCATGCAGCGCCAGTGGATAGAAACCTCCGACGCGCCTGACGAGCAAAAGCGCATCCAAAACCAAAAGCTCGGCGCTCTGCTGGGCTTGTGCGAAACGGCGACCTGTCGCCGTCAGGTGTTGCTGAACTATTTTGACGATAGCTGCGAGCCCTGCGGTTATTGCGATACGTGTGAGCACCCGCCAGAAACTTTCGATGCTTGCGTGCCAGCACAAAAAGCCATCTCCTGTGTTTACCGTACGGAGGAGCGCTTTGGGGTTGCCTATCTTATCGATGTGCTGCTGGGCGCGAATACTGAGCGTATCCGCAACTTCAGCCATGACCAAATCACCACTTATGGTATTGGCACGGAGCTTAGCAAATCCGAATGGCAAAATATTTTCCGCCAGTTGGTCGCAAGTAATTTACTGGCCCCTAAGGCTGACGGCTACGGTGGTTTGCATATTACCGACAAGGGGTGGGCTTTTTTAAAAGGTAAGCCCGCGCTGCCGATGCGACATCATGTTAAAACTGCGACGACACAGAAACTCGAGCGTAGCAACCGTAAATCAACGGCGGCGGCGGGCTTGGCCAGTGAAGCAGATCAAGCGCTTTATGAGCAATTAAAGGCGGCTCGCGGGGTATTGGCGAAAACTAAAAAAGTTCCCGCCTATGTTATTTTTCATGATAAGACGCTGGTTGAATTGGCGCAGCAGAAACCTGATACCTTAGAGGGTATGTTGGATATTAGTGGCATCGGAGAAACCAAGCTAAAGCGCTACGGGCAGCCATTGTTGGATGTGATACTGCACTATGGTGAAGCGGCTTAATGCCACAGGTGCATATTTTTACTGATGGTAGTGTGAAGACTCAATCGAAGGTCGGCTATGGTGCTATGCTTATAGTGACTGATCTAGAGGTGCCTACGGAATCCCTCAAAGAGAGCGTAGCAGTAAAGCGTTTTGAGCAAACGAGTTCGACGAAACTGGAATTACAAACATTGCTGTGGGCGTTGGGTGAAGTGAGTGCTTTGGCCAAGAGCCGCGAGCGAGTCTTAATGGCCTATACTGATTCGCAAAATATTATTGGACTGCCCCAGAGGCGAGCACAACTTGAACGCAATGATTATTTTTCAAGTAAGGGGCGGCGGCTCAATAACTCTGAGCTATATCAAGAGTTCTATCGGCTGACAGATCAGCTGAATTGTCAGTTTATAAAGGTGAAGGGCCACCAGCCCTCTAAGGATAAAGACAAAATTGACCGAATATTTAGTTTAGTGGATCACGCTTCTCGAAGTGCATTACGAGAAGTTTGTGAGGAAAAACTACTATGAGGAACATTTTTTGTTATTAAAGAGCGTTTTGAGCTCGCATTATCGAATTCTAATGTTTCAAAAAGTGTTTTTATTAGGGTATAAGCATTCCTGGAAAATAATTCTTAGGGGAACGAATGGAAGACGCACTATCACCTCAAGCTTATTGGGAAAAAATAGTTGATCCTTATAAGCAATCGAGCACCCAAAAAGGCCTTTTGCAGCTGTTTTATACATTGGTTGTATTCTCTGCCATATGCTATGCCATGCATCTGACGGCAGAAAACTACTATATCGTAACCCTCGGTTTATCCGTTATTGCTGGAACACTACTGGTGAAGATATTTGTCCTGCAGCATGATTGCGGGCATGGCTCATTCTTTAAAAATCAGAAAGCCAATAATATCTTGGGTAGAATGCTGTCTGTGCTGACGATCACTCCCTACGCGCAATGGGCAAAAGAGCATAAAAGGCATCACGCGACTTGCGGCAATTTAGATAATAGAGGGGTCGGGGATGTCACCACTTGGACCGTTGCTGAATATGAGAGTCAGAGCGAGGTGAATAAGTTCTTTTATAGGATTTACCGCAATCCTTTCTTCCTATTTACGTTAGGTGCATTCTATCATTTTACTATAAAGCAGCGGTTTGTATTTTATAGATCCAAGCGCCTTAGCTCATGGATCAGTGTTATGTCGACTAACCTATTCATCGTTTTGTTTATTGTGTCTTTCGTCGCATTGATGGGGGCAGCGCCTTTCTTTAAGCTCTATTTGCCAATCATTTTCGTGGCTTCCTCGCTTGGGACGTGGATGTTTTATGTGCAGCATCAGTTTGAAGATGTCTATTGGGAGCGCAATGATGGTGAGTGGGACTATTATGATGCTGCTATCAAGGGCTCTTTATTTTATGACTTGCCCAAAATTCTACATTGGTTGACGGGGAATATTGGCTACCACCACATCCATCATCTCTCTGCAAAAGTGCCTAATTATAACCTTGTTAAATGTTATAATGAAACGCCGGCATTGCAGGATGCTAATAGTCTGACTTTGTGGGAAAGCAGGAAATGTTTTTCTCTGGCTCTGTGGGATGAGACTCGTAAAAAGATGGTGACGTTTTAGGCCACTAAGTGTGGGCTGATTTACATGAACTCGTGCGGCGACCTTACGGAAAATGAACTCCTCCTAAGGTATGAGAAGATATTCTAATTGACGTAATGAAGGGGTGCCCATAATGATGTTCGTAATAGATTTGAGCGATCACAAGCTACAATCATAAATGATTGGCACGATATATCTGCACTCTCTATTTTATGTGATGAGGTGATACTGGATGTCAAAAACTTGAGGGATACGTGAAGAGTAATTTACCAAAAATGTTAGGCCTGCTAATATTGTTAGCTGTCTCATGGCTTTTATGGTCTGGCATTTACAAGCCATTATTGCTTGGGCTAGGGGCTTTCTCTTGCGTATTGGTGCTTATTGTGGCCAGCCGGATCGGCTTTTTTGATAAAGGGGTGTTTTCCTTGCATTTAGGGCCGCGACTCCCACGCTACTGGATATGGTTGCTCAAGGAAATTGTCATTTCGAGTCTAGATGTATCACGCATTGTGTTGAGCCCGAGTTTGCCTATCAGCCCGACTGTTGTGAAACTTAAGGATACTCCGGATGATCCGGTGGGGCAGGCTATTTTGGGCAATGCCATCACGTTGACGCCCGGCACTGTAACGATGGATATTGTGGAAGGGCAGATGAAGGTTCACTGCCTGACGAAAGACGCCGCCGCCGCGATTCTGGCGGGCGAAATGAGCCGCCGGGCACACACTCTGGTGGGAAGGTGACGCTATGTATATTGTTGTTTCTATTGCAATTTTTATCACAATGGCTTTAGCGCTTGTCCGTGGCATTGCTGGACCAAGTATGTATGATCGGGTGCTTGCCGTTAACATGTTCGGGACTAAAACCGTGCTGTTTTTATCTGTTCTAGCCTTCTTATATGGTCGTCCGGACTTTCTGGATTTAGCGCTGGCCTACGCGTTGATCAATTTTATCGGCGTGCTTGCGGTGTTGGAGTTCTTTCAGAATGCCCAAATCCGCCGAGAAGAAAATGGACCGACGGAAGAGGTGGAAACATGATCCACGCCATTGATATTCTAAGCTGGATTTTGCTCTCTGCAGGCGGAATCTTTATTTTAATCGGTGGTATTGGCGTACTGCGCTTGCCAGACCTTTACACACGTATGCATGCGGCCAGCCTGACAGATGCCATGGGCACCATTCTCATTTTGACAGGAGTCATGCTGCAGGCAGGTTTGACGCTTGCGACCATCAAGCTAGTAGCGATTTTGGTGTTCTTGCTTCTGACGGGGCCTACTTCCTCTTATGCATTGGCGAATACGGCTCTGTTATCGGGCCTTAAGCCTTTTTCAGCACTCGCTGCTGAAGGTGAGTCGGAGGATTGATGATGATGCTATTGCTCTTTAGTATATTTTTGCTGACCTTATTGGTGATTACCGCCATCGCAATTGTGCGGACACCGAATTTGTTTGTGGCGGTGATGTTGATGGGAATTTTTAGCCTGCTCATGTCCGTGAACTTCTTTATTCTCGATGCCGCAGATGTTGCTTTGACTGAAGCAGCGGTTGGCGCGGGTATTTCTACGGTGCTATTTCTCAGCGCACTGGCGCTGACGTCCCATAATGAGCATCCGATCAAACGAAACCGTTGGTTTCCTTTGATCGTGGTGACCGCGGTAACGCTCACGCTTACCTACGCGACGCTTGATCAGCCACAACTTGGCGACCCTGAAGCGCCTGTGCATCAGCATGTGGCGCCTTGGTATCTGGAAAACACTCAAGCTCTCATGGATATTCCCAACGTGGTAACGGCGGTGCTTGGCAGTTTCCGTGGCTATGATACATTGGGTGAGGTCATGGTCGTCTTTACGGCGGCTATGGGTGTTATGCTGCTTTTAGGGCCCTTATCGACCGCCCGTTCTATTTCGCCGACCTCGGGGCTGCGGCGTCATTTGATCCCTCGTGTGGTTGGGCGGTTGTTGGTTCCGTTTATTGTGCTTTTTGGCTTATATGTTCAGTTTCATGGCGACTTTGGTCCCGGTGGCGGCTTCCAAGCCGGTGCCCTCATCGCTGCGGCATTTATCCTATATGCGTTATTAGAAGGCGAGGGGCAGGCGTTGAAAGTGCTACCTGCAGGAGTCATCACAGGCATGCTGGCTGGCGGCCTTTTTCTATATGGCACGGTAGGCTTGTTCGGGATTCTCTTGGGTGGGAACTTCCTTGATTACTCTGTCCTTGCGGTAGACCCCGTTGCGGGGCAACATTTGGGGATTTTACTGATTGAAGCGGGTGTGGGGATTACGGTGTGTGGCGCGCTGTTGTTCATTTTCCATGCCTTTGCTGCGCGTGAGGTGCAATAATGGAATTTCTGGGACTTTATAATTATTGGGTGTTCGCGATACTGCTGATGATCGGCTTTTATGCCGTTATTGTGAAAAGCAATTTGATTAAAAAATTGATTGGCTTGTCTATTTTTCAATCCGCCGTGTTCTTGCTGTATATTACGATGAACAAGGTGGAAGGCGGAACGGCCCCTATCATCGAGGCCGGTGCCACCGATCAAATTTTCTCGAACCCCTTACCCCAAGTGCTTATTCTGACGGCCATTGTGGTGGGTATATCGACCACGGCGATGGGCCTTGCGATTGTTGTTCGCATTAAGGAATCCTACGGGACGATTGAAGAACATGAAATTATCGAGATTGGTGAGCGCTCATGATCTTAGAAGCCCATCTTATCGCCTTACAGGTGGTTCTGCCTATGCTTGCTGCTCCGATTGTGGCGCTCGTTCGCGTTCCGGGGATGCCTTGGGCTGCGGCCACCGTGACCAGCCTTATGGCATTTGCGATTGCAGTTTCGCTTGCAGGTTCCATCCTGCAGGGTGAAGAGGTCGTTTATGCAATGGGTTCATGGCTGGCGCCTTACGGGATTGAACTGAATCTTGGTGCTTTTGGTGCCTTGTTGTTGTTGATCACGACGGGGGGCTCAAGCTTCGCGCTGCTTGCCGGGAAACGCAGTATTGAAGCCACGGTTGATAAGGGCCGTCAACCCGCTTTCTATGCGGTCTGGTTGGTTGCATTAACCGGTATGTCGGGTATTTTGGTCGCGGGTGATGTTTTCAATATTTTTGTATTTATGGAAATTACGTCACTGGCGACTTATGCATTGCTTGCTGCTGGTTCGGATCGCAGAGCCCTGACTTCCGCCTTCAAATACCTGATCATTGGAACGATAGGCGCGACCTTTTATCTGATTGGTGTCGGGCTTATTTATATGATGACGGGCACGCTCAATTTGGCGGATATGGCGGTACGAATTCAGGATGTGGCCGAAGTTAGACCGGTGTTGGCGGCGGCTGGTTTCATTACCGTGGGCCTTGCTATCAAGGCGGCTTTATTCCCCTTACATGCTTGGCTCCCCAATAGCTATACCTACGCTCCGCATATGGTGACTGCGTTTTTGGCTACATGCTCTACCAAAGTCGCGATGTTTGTCCTTTTGCAATTTGACTTTCTTGTGTTCCAGCCGAATCTTATAGGTCACGAAATTCAGTTCACAGGGTTCCTGATGCCGCTGGCTGTGCTTGCTATTTTGGTGGCTTCAAGTATCGCCATTTATGAGCGTAATTTGAAACGGCTGCTGGCCTATTCATCAATCGCGCAGATCGGGTATATCATGCTAGGCGCGAGTTTTGTGACCTATGCCGGGTTGAATGCCGGAATCTTACATATCTTTAATCACGCGCTAGCGAAGGGCGCGTTGTTCCTTGCGGTCGCTTGTCTTGCCACTCGCTTTGCCGAACTAAGGTTAGAAAATATTCGTGGTGCGGCGCGTTCGATGCCCTGGACCATGGCGGCCTTCGCTTGTGCAGGGCTTAGTTTAATCGGCATTCCCGGGACGGCTGGTTTTATCAGTAAGTGGTATTTGATTTCTGCGGCTTTGGATGAAGGCGCTTTGGGCAAAGGATTAATTGTTGTTATTCTCGTCAGCTCTCTGATGGCGGTCATTTATATCTGGCGAGTGATTGAAGCTACCTATTTTGGCAATCAAGAAGCCTCGGAAGCGGGCGCGAGTGCCACCACGGTTGTGAAGATGGGAGAAGCTCCGTTTTGGATGCTCGTGATCACTTGGGCTGCGGTGCTGCTGAACTTCTATTTCGGCCTTGATCCTTCCTTACCGCTCTCACTCTCAGGGGACGCCGCAAAAACATTATTGGAGCCACTGCAATGAGTTCTGATCTCTCTATTATATTTGCGCTAGCGCTGCCGCTGCTTGGAGCATTGGGTATCGCCTTTGCCGGACAAGCGCGCCCTAATTTACGTGAATCGATAACGCTGGCCACTGCAGTGGGCTTGATGCTCATCGTATGGAACCTGTTACCTGTAGTTCTTGGAGGAGGGCGTCCTTCTTTTGAGTTAACGGAGTTACTACCCGGTCTTTCGATTGCCTTCCATATCGAACCGTTGGGGATGATATTTGCCCTATTAGCATCGTTATTGTGGGTGGTGAATTCGGTCTATTCGATCGGATATATGCGCGGCAATAAGGAGCGCCACCAGACTCGGTTTTATGTGTGTTTTGCCATTGCGCTTTCAGCGGTGATGGGGATTGCTTTTTCGAGTAACCTGCTCACCTTACTGCTATTTTATGAGATATTGACCTTCTCCACCTATCCGTTAGTGGCGCATAAAGGCGATCCGGCGACGGTGAAGTCTGCGCGCGTTTATTTCGGTATCCTCGTTGGCACGTCGATCGGGCTGTTGCTGCCAGCCATCCTATGGACCTATCATTTGACAGGCACGCTTGAGTTTACCCCAGGTGGTATCATGGAAGGGCATATCACAGGGCCTGTTGTGGGCGTGTTGTTAGCGCTCTATGTTTTCGGTGTGGGTAAAGCGGCGGTGATGCCTGTTCATCGCTGGTTGCCAGCCGCGATGGTGGCACCGACGCCGGTCAGTGCCTTGCTCCATGCTGTTGCTGTTGTTAAGGCGGGCGTGTTTACGATTAGTAAAGTTATCATTTATATTTTTGGCACTGAATTTTTAGCATCCCAACCGAGTGCAGATTGGTTGCTTTATATCGCGGCCTTTACCATTATCGCGGCGAGTGTGGTCGCGATGAAGCAGACGAATCTCAAGCGTATGCTTGCTTATTCGACTATTGCCCAACTTTCCTATGTGGTGCTAGCGATCGCTATTTTTCAACCCCTGTCTGAAATGGCAGCTGCGCTGCATATTGTTGCGCATGGGTTCGGTAAAATTACTCTCTTTTTTGCTGCGGGCAGTATCTATATTGCATGCCGAAAAACCGAACTTGGCCAGCTTCGAGGGATTGGAAGGCGTATGCCTTGGACGATGACGGCCTTTACCATTGGTGCGCTCAGCATGATTGGTATTCCTATGACAGCTGGGTTTGTTTCGAAATGGTATTTGTTATTGGGTGCGCTGCAGGCGGATAGCTATATTGCAATTTTCACGATTATTGTCAGTACGCTATTGAACGCAGTATACTTTCTACCGATCCTGTATATGGCATGGTTCCAGACTGAGAAAACAGCGCCAAGAATTGATCATGGTGAGGCGCCGCTGCCGATAGTGATTGCGCTGATGATCACTGCGACGCTGACGCTGGCATTCTTTTTATATAACCAACCTGTACTCGATTTGGCAGTACAGATTGCTGGGAGCTCACAATGACTGAAATGAAACCCGCTAACCACTGGATGGTGCGCCCCACCACAATTCGCTGGGCGGCCATTATCGGTGTGATTATCCTTGGCTTAACCATTGGAGCTCAACTTTTTATTGATGTGAAAGGGCGGTTTGAAGTTGATAACTTATTCGCCTTTGCTGCTATTTTCGGGTTTTTGTGCTGTGTGGCGATGGTGCTAGTGGCAAAATTTCTTGGGCGATTCTTGAAGCGTAAGGAAGATTATTATGATGATTGAGCTTTTCTCACCTGGATTGATCCTTATTCTAGGGGCGCTTTTTGTGGGGCTGACACGAGGGAGCCTGCAGGCGGCTTTTGTATTGCTATTGCCATTGCTGACGCTTTGGGCCATTTGGCAAATTCCCAATGGTGTGGCGGGAACGTTAAGTTTTCTCGATTACACTCTGGAGCCGGTTGAGGGCGGGGAGTTTAGGCGTGTCTTTGCCTCTGCCTTTGCGATTGCCGTTTTTGTGGGTGCACTTTTTGCATTTCGACACGCCCGCACGCAGGAATTGGCTGCCGCGTTCGTTTATGCCGGGGCGGCGATTGGTGCCGCCTTTGCCGGTGATTTGATCACTCTCTTTGTTTTTTGGGAAGTCATGGCCGTGGGATCGACCATCATTGTGTGGTGCGGCGGAACGCCATCCGCTCAAAAGGCAGGGCTGCGCTATGCGGTGATGCATCTGCTGGGAGGGGTGATTCTGATGGTTGGTATTGCGAGCGTTGCTATCCAGACGGGTTCGGTTGATATCCAAGCCATGCGTGCGACCGACTTTGGCACCTGGATGATTCTGATTGGTATCTTAATTAATACGGCGGCGCCGCCCGTCTCGTCATGGCTTGCAGATGCCTATCCTGAATCTAGTCCGACGGGGGCAGTCTTCTTATCTGCATTCACCACCAAAACTGCCGTATTGATGCTTATTCTGTTATTCCCGGGGGAGCCGATTCTGATTGGTATCGGCCTCTACATGGTTTTTTATGGCATTATTTATGCGCTTTTAGAAAATGACGCGCGGCGCATTCTTGCCTATTCTATTATCAATCAGGTAGGCTTTATGGTCTGCGCGGTTGGTATTGGTACCGAGATGGCTCTCAATGGTGCCGCCGCTCATGCCTTTGCGCATATTGTTTATAAAGGACTATTATTCATGAGTGCGGGTGCGGTGTTATATCGTACAGGTATGCGTCGATGTACCGATTTAGGGGGGCTGTTTAGAACCATGCCACTAACCTGTATTTGCGGTATTATTGGTGCCTTGGCGATCTCGAGCTTTCCGCTGACTTCTGGCTTTACGACCAAAACACTTATTTCTGAGGCCGCAGTTTCAGAGGGACTTATTGCAGTGTATTTCTTGCTTGCAGCAGCCTCTGCTGGGGTGTTTCTTCATGCTGGGATTAAGTTTCCTTGGTTTGTGTTCTTTAATCGCGATTCCGGGCTTCGGCCAAAGGAAGCGCCTTGGAATATGTCGGCGGCCATGGTTATTTTTGCCGCTATTTGCATTTTGTTAGGGGGCTTCCCACAGTGGCTCTATGCGATGTTACCTTATCCGGTTGAGTATGAGGCTTATAAGCCGGGCAAGGTGCTTTATTATCTGCAATTGCTGCTATTTTCAGGTTTAGCTTTCTTCTTACTGCTGCCTATGATGCGACGTACCGTAACGATCACACTCGATTTCGACTGGTTCTGGAGAAGGCCATTCTTGGGAAAAATTGTAAAAGTCGCTGAGGGAATGCTGAATGTCGCTTTGGTCATCCCGCGTGGATTGAACTCTCTACTCAGCGCCGCCCTACGTCAGAAAGAAAGCTTTTCAGGCTTTGATAAACAACTTTCTAGATCATGGACCATTGGTGCGACTGCCACTTGGATAGCCGTGTTATTAGCCGGTTATATTGTGGTCTATTATGTGTGATTTGGCATACGGAAAAAATCATTTAGCTATTCGCCTGACTCATTACGCAACATAGTACTGGGGTGATGGGTAGAAACAGGTTCGCGATAAGTGCTGCGCTCGCGGCCCCGGTAGCGCCGCTTAATAGCGGCGCTAGAATGGTAAGGGTTATATACTAAGTTGAAATCACCTGTCGGCATGTGTCGCCGAGTGTTTTAGATATCTGGGGCTATGAGTTTAAAAACTCGTGACTTCATCTAAAATAGCCAATCGTTTTTTCTTGAGATTCTCAAGCACTTCATCGCTTGCAGGTTCAATGTTAGTCTCGATACGGTGAATTTCACGATTTAAGGTATGGTGATCATCGGCTAATTTGGAGAAATGTGTGTTATTGCTTTTTAGTTCATGAATTTTATCGGCCTGTTTTGGAAACTCATCGGCTAATTCGTGGGGTGTATGACTCATGGTACTCTCTTTTTAAGTTTGGGTTAGACTAAGGGCATGTTGTTTTTTATCCGCTGAAATAATAGTAAAGCGCTGGTGCCCAGATGAAGGTGGTGGTCAGCGTTCCTTTGATCGTCTGGTAAATAACCCAGGCCGCAAAGGAATGCTTCCCCATTTTCTTTGCAAAACTACTCACTAGAAGCGATATCCTACACCCGCACCAATAATCCAAGGGTCAAGGTCGACATCTGCGGTAACCGCACCGCCATTAATGGTGACATCTACATTGTGGAAAAGTTTTTTCACGTCTAGGTTCACGGCCCAATGTTCATCGACGGGGATATCGACTCCTGCTTGCAGCACATAAGCAATGCCGTCATCATACTTGATGTTAGTCACTGCGCCAGGGGTCTCATCAAAATACATAATATAACCCAAGCCAGCACCGGCATAAGGGCGTATCTCGCCATGTGGGTTAAAGTGGTATTGTGCGGTTAGTGTCGGAGGCAATAACCATACGTCACCCAAACTTAGATTGCCGAGTGAGGTGTTTTTTGCGCCCATATCATGCGGGGTGATGGCAGCAATAAGCTCTGCGGAAATATGATCAGTGAAGAAGTATGTCAGGTCCAGTTCTGGCACTATTGCAGCATCGGCAGTGACATGACCGCCAATATTGGTGGAACTATCCTCTTGTGGAACGACTCCAATCACCCGACCTCGAAGCATAAAGCGCTCTTTCGCCCATCTATCCGCGTTAGCGAGTGAGTCTGCCTGAGCCACGCCAGTAAACAGAGTGGTTGCCATTAAAAGTGATCCAAATAGTGCCGTCTTTTTCATCAATCATTCTCCTTCTTTGGTTGATGAGTGATGAATAGCAAGCGCGTTCGTGCTTGTGATTGACTTAGGTCAATCGGTAGGAGGATTATCATCTTCATCCATTAGAATACGGTGAGCGGCACCTTCCAAATCATCATATTGATTATTTTTGAGCGACCACATAAAGCCTGCTAGCGCGATTAAACCCAGTAATAAAGCCGCAGGGATGAGGATGAGCAGGATATCCATTACTTACCCTCCCAGTTTATCCGGAAGCTATTGCCGATGACGAGGAGCGAGGAAGCAGACATCGCAAGCGCCGCAATTAAGGGAGTGACATGCCCCAATACTGCAAGTGGGATCGCAATGAGATTATACATCACGGCCAGAGCAAAGTTTTGCTTCACGAGTAAGGTTGCGTGTTTGGCAACCTGCCATGCGGTGAGGATCGGCACGAGGCTGTCGCCTTGAAAGATAATATCAGCTGTATTTTGTGTAATATCCATCGCGCTGGAAGGCGACATAGAGACGGTGGCTGATGCTAGTGCTGGCGCATCATTTAACCCATCTCCAACCATCAGCACTTTATGGCCGTCATGTTGATGCTGTTGGATTACTTTTGTTTTATCGATGGGCGAAAGAGTGGCTTGGCATTGCGAGATATTCAGTTCATCGGCTACCTGGTTGACCGTGCTGGCGCGGTCGCCGGAAAGGAGTTGTAAGGATAAGCTTGCATCAGCAAGGCTGCTTGTAACGGCGAGCGCATCGGCGCGTAAGGGGTCGGTAAGATGGAAGCTGGTTGCTTCTGTGCCCTCAATGGCCAGCCATATTTGCGGGCCATCATAGCTGCTGCTTTCTTGCCCGTTACACCAGTCCATTTTGCCCAAGCGGATGTTCTTGCCATCGCGGAATGCTTCGACCCCTTTGCCGGGGATTTCCTCCACGGCTTCCAATGACAGGAGCTTTCCCTCATAAGCCATACTGATTGCTTGCGAATAAGGGTGACGGCTATGTGCGGCGAGTGAGGCAGCGAGAGGGAGCTCGTCGCTGTGATTGTTTAGCTTTGGCTTCTCCATGGTGAGTGTGCCGGTTTTATCGAATATGACATGGGTAATACTGGCTAATCGTTCTAATGCATCGCCGGATTTTAGCAAGATACCCCGCTTCATCAGTTTGCCGCTGGCGAGGAGTTGCACGACAGGAACGGCCAAGCCTAGCGCACAAGGGCAGGTGATAATCAACACCGTCACGGCAATCATCAGTGCCTCTTGCCATGCCATGCCCATGCCTAACCACCAGCCAAGGAAGGTGAGTAGGCCGAGGCTATGCACGACGGGGGTATAGAGTCGTGCGGCCTTGTCAGCCAGTTTTACATAATGCGCTTGTCCTTGTTCGGCTTGCTCCAGCAGTTTGACGATATCGCTTAGTAAACTGTCCTCGCTGGGTTTAGAAATTTCGATCGTCAGCGGGGATGATAGGTTGAGAGTGCCGGCAAAAATGGAATCGCCCGTCTGTACGGATCGCGGCACCGTTTCACCCGTAATAAGGCTGGTATCTAGCTCAGATTCGCCGGAGAGGATGATGCAATCGGCTGGAATTTTCTCGCCAACTGCGATGTGACATTGCATGCCGCTATGCAGTTCCTTGATCGGTGTAATGCGTTGTTTGTTTCCTTCAATGACGGTAGCGGTGCCCCGTAACATAGCCAGTAAATCTTGCGCCGATTCACGCGCTTTTCCACGTGCCCGCGCATCCAAGTAACGACCAATCAGCAGGAAGAATAACAACATTACCGCTGAGTCAAAATAGACATGCTCGCCGTGGCGGAAGGTTTCCCACAGGCTCATACTACTGGCCAGTAAGACGGCAAGCGAGATGGGGACATCCATATTGGTGTGGGCTTGGCGTAACACGCTCCATGCGGAGGAAAAGAACGGTTGACCGGCATAGGCAATGGCGGGTAGGGCGATAAGCGCGGAGATCCAATGCATTAGATCGCGTGTGGCGAGGCCCATCACTTCGATGGATGAACTCCATAAAACCACGGAAAGCAGCATGATATTACCCATGGCAAAGCCGGCTACGGCAATGCAACGCAATAGAGATTTTTGTTCGTCTTGCTCATTGGTTTGGCTTTGGTTGGCATCAAAGGCGGTGAGTTTATAGCCGAGTTTTTCAACTTTCTGGGCTAATTGATCGCCTAATGAAGTTTTGCCCGACCAGCTAAATTGCAGGCGTTTGGTGCTCATATTAACGCGGGCATGGGTAACGAATTTTTCACTTAGTAATGCATTCTCAATCAGCTGAATGCAGGAGGCACAGTGGATTCCTTCTACCGTCAGAACCAGGTGATGTTCGCCGGTTGTATCCTGTTGTGCGAATGCCGAGAATTGACCGGTTTCGTGCAATATTTCTGCCGCCGCATTGCAGCCATTGCAGCAATAATCCTGCCCGCTAGGCGCTATCTTTCCACAGTGAGCACACAGGCTCATTGTACGATCAAGCGGGTGCGTTTTTGGTAAGAGTGCTGATTCCATAATACGATGAGGGTGGCGTCCCATTGTCCTTTTAGTGGGAAATCTATAAGTGCAGTATAGTGCTTATTATCCTGAGGGGTTAGGGTCGCTGAGAAATCATATCCACCCTGAGTGGGGCGGGTTAAATGTGCCGTTACCTTTGCGTCTTTGAGAGGAGTGTTTTCGGCATCGCTCAGCGTGGCAGTGAGTGCCTCTCCTTGGAGCGTTAGGCTGCTTTTCCAATTCAGAGTATCTTGAGCGGCTTTTGCGTCAATGAGGTTGTTGTAATCCAATCCTTTTTCATAAGCTTGTTCTTTCACGACACCGGTATGGGTTGAGGTGGCGAGATAGACAAATACCCCATCTGCCATTGCCAGAAATATAAAGAAGGCAACGAAGTAATAGGGAATATATTTATCCGATTTTTTAGGCTTTACGGCTTCCATTATTGCTTCCCGCTAATAAAAATAGTTTCCATGGTATCTTGCTCAGAGCTGGCGTTATCTTGCAAGGTAAATTGCATTTTTACCCGCGAGGTTGGAGGTTTAGCGGTTGTTACGAAGATGCGGTAATGCGCGACGCTATCGGCATAAACAGAGAGAGCGGATTGCTCTAATTCGCCTGCGCCTTGTACGCGGATTTCGGCATTTTTGGGGCCAACTAATGTCAGGGAGTAGCTTTTATCATCATGCGTTTTGTTGAGAATTTTAATGTCATAACCGTTGCGAATGGAACCATCTGAAAGCGTGACAAAAAGTGGGTTACGATCATGTAAGACGTGCAGTTCCAGCGGTGAATGCGTAAGTAGGCTGAAGAGCATGATCCCGCCGACCGCTGCCAGAATTAGCGTGTAGCCTAAGGTACGCCAGCGCAGGAAGGTAAATTGTTCGAGTTTGCCACTTCGACGAGCTTGCTTGTTATGTTCCGTATCGTAACGAATGAGGCCTTGAGGTAGGTCAATTTTCTCCATCACATCATTACAGGCATCGACGCATAAACCGCAGGCGATGCACTCCATCTGCAAGCCATCGCGAATATCGATACCGACCGGGCAGACCTGCACACATAATGAGCAATCGATGCAGTCGCCTTGGTTCGGGGTGGAGGGCTTCTCTTTTAGTTTGCCACGGGTTTCGCCACGGTCATTGTCATAGGCGATGATGAGCGAATCTTTATCAAACATGGCAGATTGAAACCGTGCATAGGGGCACATATGGGTGCAGACTTGTTCGCGTGCATAACCGGCCATGATATAGGTGGAAAGGGTGAGGGCGGCAATCCAGCCCAGCACGGCAGTGGGGAGCTCGCCATGCAGGATATTTTCCATGAGCGTCGGGGCATCGTTAAAGTAGAACACCCATGCGCCACCCGTAAGCGCCCCAACTACTAGCCAGATGGAATGGGTTGCCGTTTTTTTCCAGATGCGCTCCAGACTAAAACGCGGTTGTTTATCCAGCTTCATCCGTGCATTGCGGTCACCCTGAATGATGCGCTCAACCCAGACGAATAAATCGGTCCATACGGTTTGCGGGCAGGTGTAACCACACCACACGCGGCCAAACAAGCTGGTGACGAAGAATAACCCAATCGCCGCGAGGATAAGAAGGCCGGTGAAGTAATAAACTTCCTGTGGCCAGATTTCGATGAAGAAAAAATAGGCGCGGCTATGTGGGATATCGATGAGGATCGCCTGATCGGGCGCGTTCGGCCCTCTATCCCAGCGCAGCCATGGCGTGAGATAATAAATGCTGAGCGTGGCGATCATGGCCACCCATTTCAGTTTACGGTAACGCCCCCATGTGCGCTTGGGGTAGATGCGTTTTTGTTTCTCAAAGAGCTGAGTATCAGACATGTTCGGGCGCTATTCCCCTCCGCCTAAGCTATGCACATAGACGGTCAGTTGGCGTAACGTATCTTCATCCAAGCGTTCATTCCAATTGGGCATCATGCCATGTTTGGGGTTTTTGATTTGGCTGATGATACTGGCCTTATTGCCGTCGCTCTTTAGCCAGATGGCATCCGCCAGGTTGGGGGTGCCGAGCTCGCGAATGCCTGAGCCATCGGCGCTATGGCAGCTGGCGCAATTGGTTTGGAAAGCCGTATAGCCGGGGTGCTCCATCTTAACGCTGCCGCGTAAAGAGATGATGAAATCGGCAATTGTCTCGATCTGTATATCTGGAATGATTCCCGCAAATGCAGGCATCATTGAGTCACGTGTTTCAGGATGGTTGGCGCGGATACCAAATTTTAGCGTCTGGTAAATATCGGTGTGGGTGCCGCCCCAGATCCAATCATCGTCATTGAGGTTTGGATAGCCTTTTGCGCCCGCGCCGCCGGAGCCATGGCAGGTGGCACAATTATCTTTAAAGGCCGATTTTCCGCCGGCGACGGCAAAAGCATAAAGCTCCGGAGATGCCAAGATTTCTTCAAAGCTTGCTGCATGGAATTTCTTCAGGTACCCGGCCTTGCGTGCGACAATCT
Organism: Rickettsiales bacterium; assembly: GCA_029252805.1. Lineage (NCBI taxonomy): Bacteria > Pseudomonadati > Pseudomonadota > Alphaproteobacteria > Rickettsiales > Rickettsiales bacterium. The sequence continues at coordinate 21,759 of JAQXAR010000046.1, read as the reverse complement.
CGGCTTGGCCTTCTTTGAGTTCTTTATATTGCGTCCATTCCATACTGCCAACGGTGCCGCCGCGTTCGCCTTCACCCGAGAGGGTCGGCCATGCAGGATAGACCACCCAATAACCGACTGACCAAATGCAGCAAACGAAGAATGTCCATAACCACCAGCGTGGCATGGGGTTGTTTAGCTCTTTTAAGCCATCCCATTCATGCCCAGTGGTTTCAACGCCGGAGAGTTCATCGGGGTCTTTTTTGTTGTTATCTGTCATGCTCATCCTCGTTTAAGGGTATGTTCTTGTAAGATTCGATTTGAGTTTTGCGTTTCGGGTTGAATGCCCAAATGGCGATGCCGACAAACACGCAAAAGAAGAAGAGTAGACCGACAATTCCCGCATCGGCATTGGCAAAGACAGTTTTCATTGCGTCGCTCCTTCCATTTGTCCTTGCTCGGTCTGCTGATCTCTGTGCGGACTCGCTTTAATATTCAAATCAGGGTCGTAATCTTCCAGTTTGGCCATAGTGCCGAGTACTTGTAGGTAGGCGACCAGTGCATCCATTTCCGATACGAAATTTGGTTGGCCATCAAAATCACGCGTGTTGACTTCTCCGTAACGTTCGAGCAATCCATCGCGATTCTCGCTTTCGGGGCGGGCTTGTGCCATGGCATCATTATAGGCTTCGGCGATTTGCTCGTCGCTATAGGGAACGCCGGCCATGCGGAGTGCTTTTAGGTCCATTGCGATCTTCCCAATATCTGCTGCATGATTCATCAAGAGTGAATAATTAGGCATGATGGATTCGGGGACTAAGGAGCGCGGGGCAGCCAGATGTTGCGTCTGCCACTCATCTGAGTATTTGCCGCCAACGCGAGCAAGATCCGGTCCCGTGCGCTTAGAGCCCCATTGGAAAGGATGATCATACATGCTCTCGGCGGCCAGCGAGTAGTGACCGTAACGCTCTACTTCATCACGCAATGGACGAATTTGTTGGCTATGACAGTTATAGCAACCCTCACGGATATAGATATTCTGCCCGGCCAGTTCCAGCGGCGTGTAGGGGCGTATGCCTTGCACGGGTTCGATGGTCGTTTCTTTACGGAAGAGCGGAACGATCTCAATCAAGCCTCCGATGGAGACTACAATGATAATGCCTAGCAGCATGATCATTGAATTACGTTCAATTTTACTGTGATGCTTAAGCATGAGCAGCTCCTTTTTTCAATTCGCGCATTCTTTTGCGGCCCAAATCGGTCACGGGGTAGTCCATTTCGTCATTCGGCAGGGTGATGGTTTTGTAAACATTATAAACCATGATCAATGCGCCGATAACGAAGAGAAGTCCGCCTAACGCGCGGATGACATACATCGGATGCATCGCCATCACGGTTTCGACGAAGGAGTATTCGAGGAAGCCCATCGCATCGTAAGAACGCCACATTAGCCCCTGCATAATGCCTGAGACCCACATAGCGGTGATGTAAAGCACTATGCCTGTCGTCGCGATCCAGAGGTGAGTGTTGACGAGTTTTAGCGAGTACATTTCACGCTTATTCCAAAGCACCGGAATGAGGTAATACATGCAGCCAAAGGTGATGAAAGCCACCCAACCCAGTGCGCCGGAATGTACATGGCCAATGGTCCAATCGGTGTAGTGGCTCAAGCTGTTCACTTCTTTAATCGCCATGAGAGGACCTTCAAACGTGCACATTCCGTAAAAGGCGAGGGAGATGATCATGAATTTCAACACCGGATCTTCGCGCAGTTTGTGCCATGCACCCGATAGGGTCATCATTCCGTTAATCATGCCGCCCCAGCTTGGCATCCATAGCATGATGGAGAAGGTCATGCCGAGTGTTTGCGCCCAATCGGGTAGAGCGGTGTAATGCAGGTGGTGAGGTCCCGCCCAGATGTAAATAAAGATCAGCGACCAAAAGTGGAGAATGGATAGGCGGTACGAATAAACCGGACGCTCCGCACGTTTAGGTACGAAATAATACACCATACCTAAGAAGCCAGCGGTCAGGAAGAAGCCAACGGCATTATGCCCGTACCACCACTGAATCATGGCCGATTTTACTCCCGCCCAGAGTGGGTAACTTTTGGTTTCCGTGATCGATAGCGGGATGGAGATGCCGTTGATTAAATGCAACAGCGCGACGGTGACGATAAAGGCGAGGAAGAACCAGTTGGCCACGTAAATATGCGGCTCCTTACGCTTGACTAACGTCATCAGGAATACCACGAGGTAAGCTACCCATACGACGGTCAACCATAAATCGGCATACCATTCTGGTTCGGCATATTCTTTGCCTTGAGTGACTCCGGCGAGATAGCCAAGACCGGCCATCAAAATGAAAAGCTGATAACCCCAGAAGGTAAAGAGGCTAAGCTTATCATTCCATAACCGGGCGCGGCAGGTACGTTGTACGGAGAAGTAACTCGTCGCAAAGAGGGCATTGCCACCAAAGGCAAAAATGACCGCCGACGTATGCAAGGGGCGTAAGCGACCAAAGGTGAAGTAAGGCTCAAAATTGAGCTCAGGAAAGGCCATTTGCAGGGCGATTAGTAAGCCGACAGAAAAGCCCGCCACTCCCCAGAACATAGTCGCTAGGGTGAAAAGCTTCACCACCTCGTCATTGTAAATCGGTGTTGTTTGTGGGGTCATTAATCTCTCCATTACACAATCATTTTTCCAGCCAGTGCGAACAGGCTAATTCCATTGCCAACCATCACCGCACGGGTGAAGGTTCGTGTTGTTTCCGGCCATTTATGCAGGGCAAATTTCCCGCCCAATCCGACCAATGCCAAAGCAGGGATGGTGGCCAGAGCAAAGAGCATCATGGCAAGTGCGGCGGAGAACGGATTGCCCGTGGTAGAGACTACCATCAGCGCCGCAAAAATTAGCCCGCAAGGTAAGAAGCCAAGCAACACACCTAGGCTGTAGCCGCTTAGTCCATCTGATTTGTGCAAGAAGGGGCGCGCCAGTTTGCCAATCACTTTGCCAAAACCGCCCATAGGGATGCTCAGTAGCTTTATTTTGAGCTGGGGTAAGGCGCTGGCGATAAAAATAACCCCCGCTAATGTAAGGAAGGTAAAGGAGACGGATTGTTGCAGTGGCGTTCCCATAATTTGTTTAGAGAGTAGGGCGGCAATGGCGCCGAGCGTCATATAGGTTGTCATACGGCCCAAATGGTAAGGCAGCAGTAAACCAGAATCACGTTGCAAGGAGGGCTCAGATTTATCGCCGCACTGTGCCAGCACAAATGGCCCGCACATACCGGCACAGTGGGTAAAGCCACCCACCAGACCAGCCAGAAAGACGGTCAGTAAAATACTGCTATGCTGCGCGAATGCCAAGTGGCATTGCCCCATTAGAAATGACACAGAAAATTCCTGAGATTATTAATCTTGAGGTGTCAGTTTAGGGTGTGCGCGGCTGATACGATTTGACTTTGGTCAAGTGCTTGCCTATTTTCGTTTCATATGACAGCTTTAGCTACAGAAATTTCCGTTGAGACTCCGAATAAGCTTCAAGCGTTTTTGGAGCGTAGCGGCTTGTTCAAGAATATTGCCCCAGAAACGGTTGGGCTGTTTGTTCAGCAAGCTTCCATCCGTTCTTTTAGTAAGGGACAAATGATTTTTGCTCAGGGGGGTGAAGCCTCGTCTTTCTATCTTGTGATGCACGGCTGGGTTAAGCTATTTCGTGAAACACTCGATGGTGAAGAAGCGGTGATTGATGTGCTCACCACAAATCACCTTTTTGGTGAGACGGCGCTTTTTGAAGAAGATACTTACAATCTGCATGCAGAGGTGGTCGAAGAGGTGGACGTGATTTGTTTACCACTCTCCTTGTTGAAAAATACGATCACTAAAGATGCTCAGCTCGCGATGAATATGCTGGGCGCTATGTCGCGTTTTCGTAAACAGCAGGACATGGAACTTGAACACCGCACGGTGCAAAATGCACCACAACGCATTGGCTGTTTTTTGCTGCGTTTGTGTAAGCCTGATGCGGTTACACCCATTCGGCTGAATTTGCCTTATGATAAAACCTTGCTTGCCTCGCGGCTCGGTATGAAGCCAGAGACATTCTCGCGCGCGTTGGCGCGGTTACGTGACGAAACAGGGATACGTATTAAAGGGGCGACGGTAGAGATTGATACAATAAAGCAGCTCTCAAGCTATTCGTGCAGTGCTTGTTCTTCTGCTTATCCTTGCACAGATCTACATTAAAGTTTTGCGGCTTTTAGCCAATCCCAATCAATCATAGCAGGGTTATCGATATATTCATCTGGGTGCTCAACAACCCGTCTTAAGTAACTGGTATTTAAATACCAGGGCTCATCTTTTCCTATGTGCGAGCAGGCGGATGCATCGATCTTGTTATTTTGCAAACGAAGGCTGTAATTCATTTTAGGCTCATCATCATAAATGATAATTTTCACGGAACCGTTTTGCAGCTCTGCCTCCGCCGCATTCCAAATATGCTTGAAAGGGAAGATATCCTTATTAACCGTTAGAGCGCGATTACATATTTTGACGTAATCACGAAATAATCGTTCATATTCAGTAAACGGATCTTCCATGCTGCGCAGGATTACACAAAGCGAACAAGTAGAAATTGATTTTAGTCAAATAGGAGAAACTGCCATCACATAGTATAGCTATGCTTTGGGCGCTTTTGTTCTCGTTTTGTTGAAGCCGCCACCTTTAGGTTTGCTTTTAAAGTCGCCCTTAGGCTTGTCTTGGAAGCCGCCTTTAGGTTTGCTCTTAAAGTCACCTTTAGGTTTATCCTTGAATCCGCCTTTAGGCTTGCCTTTGAAATCACCTTTAGGTTTTCCCTTGAAACCACCTTTGGAGCTATTGCCTTCGCCGGGCTTGCCATCGTGTGGGCCACGTTCATCATACTTCTTTTTGAAAGGGCGTTTGCCTTCTGAAGAACCCGCGCGGTCAGATGGCTTTCCATCGTCTCTATACGGCTTTTTCTTGTCACCAAATGAACGTTTTTCTCCGCCGGGACCAGGGCGTGAGTTTGAACGTTCAGATGAACGTCCGCCTTTATCATAAGGCTTCTTTTTGTCGTTAAAGGAACGTTTAGGGCGACCGCCTTCATCTCTGGAAATGGATGGAGTGCCTTTGACACGTTTGACGATAATGTCTTTTTCCATTTTACCCGATGGGCCAACGGCTTCAAAGAAACCGTCTACCGCATCAGCGGTCATCTCAATGAAGGTTTCGTTTTGTTGAATTTTGATCGCGCCAATTTTGCCTTTGGTTAAGTTACCAGCACCACAGAGCATCGGTAAGATCCAGCGTGGCTCCGCATTTACATTGCGGCCAACAGAGATGGAGACCCAAACACTGTTCTTAAAGCCATCACGATTATTGCGTTGGCTTTCTTTGGGAGCGTTTTCGAGCAATTCTTCTGGCGCGGGTTTTTGCGTATTATGCAAACGCATGAGAGCGGCCGCAACTTGTGTCGGCGTAAAGCGCTCTAGCAATTCATCGACTGCCGGCTGCTCATCTGGTTTGATTTCATCATTAAGGGCAGGGTGAGAAAGAAAGCGTTCGTGGTCACGCGTGGTGATGTCTTTGATAGAAGGAGGTTTGTCCCACTTCGCTTCAATTTTCGCGTTATTGAGTAAACGTTCGGCGCGAAAACGTGCGTTATGTGGCACGAGAACGGCGCTGACACCTTTGCTACCCGCACGGCCAGTACGGCCACTACGGTGAAGTAGGATATCTGAGTTTTTCGGAATGTCAGCGTGGATCACGAGTGCGAGTCCCGGTAAGTCAATCCCGCGTGAGGCAACATCGGTGGCGACACACACTTTCGCGCGGCCATCACGTAGGGCTTGTAGTGCATGGGTACGTTCATTTTGGCTTAACTCACCCGAGAGCGCCACGACAGAGAAGCCACGATTGGTTAAACGGCTTGTCAGTAAGTTCACGGCTGCACGCGTCGCGCAGAAGATGATCGCATTTTTCGCTTCATGAAAACGCAGGATGTTGATGATCGCATTTTCGCGGTCACTTGGGGCAATCGTTAAGGCTTGATATTCAATATCGACATGCTGTTTCTTTTCATCTTTAGTCGAGATGCGGCGCGCATCATTTTGATAACGCTTGGCTAAAGAGGCGATCGACTTCGGTACGGTCGCAGAGAATAAGAGCGTACGGCGCTCTTTGGGTGCAGTTTCGAGAATATATTGTAGTTCGTCACGGAAACCCATATCAAGCATTTCATCGGCTTCATCCAAAACGACGGCCTTTAGCTGGCTTGGATCAAGGTAGCCGCGCTCAATATGATCGCGCAAACGACCTGGCGTGCCAACCACAATATGGGGGCCGCGCTTTAAGGCAGTACGTTCAGTACGAATATCCATACCACCAACACAGGTCGAGATGATTCCTTTGCAAGGCTGATAGAGCCATTCAAGTTCGCGTGAGACTTGCATGGCAAGTTCGCGAGTCGGTGCAATGACGAGAGCTAAAGGCTTCTGTACTTTACCAAGTGTTTCGGCACCCTCCAAAAGAGTGGGAGCGAAGGCTAATCCAAAAGCGACCGTTTTACCGGATCCCGTTTGCGCAGAAACCAAAAGATCTTGATCTATCAGCTCCGGTGCGAGGACCGCATTTTGCACTTCAGTAAGGGTGGTGTAACCGCGTTTTGTAAGCGCTTGGTTGAACGCAGGAATAACACCTTGAAATTCTGTCATATTTTTCTCTCTGGATAATGGAAAACGCTTGTATACCCCTAACGTGCTGGGCGCAAGTAAGATTAATAACCTCAATAATGGTATTGATCAGGGCTTTTGCTTCATAAAAAGTAAAGGCCTCACACACTAATGATGTAGAGCCTTTACTATAGATTAAGTTTTTTTTGAGCCTAGTAAGCGTAATAATAAGGAAGGTAGTTATAGCCATAAGTTTGCTGCATCGGAGCTGGAGCCGCTACAACAACATATTGCGCGCCGTATTGTGCGTTATAATTCGCTGCTGGATAGTAATTATTATAATAATTTTGTGCGTAACCGTAGTTAGGGTCCATCGCGTAAGGCATATTATTATAGGCAATATACTGAGGCGCCGTTGGTATAACGTTCTGTACGGTGTTATCCTCTGCTAATACGGGGTGGGCTAGCGCGCTTAGAAGGGTGAGTGTTGCGAGGCCTGTTTTGATATTTCTCATTATTAACTCCAAGTATTTTTTCGCAATTTTATGTGTGTTACAAGTATTAGAATACTGAATAAATATTAAGGAAATGTGACGGTTGTGTAAAAAGTATGTGACAGTCCTCAATGAGGGTAAAAAAATATTATTTTTAGAAAGTATATGTGCTAGGGTGAATTCGGACAGGAAGAATAACAAAAATAACGGAGTTCCAAAATGATTACTGCATATTGCGTAAAATGTAAGAAAAAGGGTGTTGAAATGTCAGACCCTGCGATGCATCAAACTAAAAAAGGTGGCTTTATGGCTAAGGGCTCTTGCCCCACTTGCAGCACAACGATCTGTGCTATGATGTCTAAAGACAATGCTGAAAAAGCAATGGCTGGCGGCGTTACAAAAGCGTACTAGTTTAAAAAGTGAAAAGCGGCTATCGGAGGAGTTGAGAGACTCAACTGGTGGCCGTTTTTGTATCTATTACCTTGACTCATCACTTCTAATAAGCGATTTGAGTGTCCGTGCGTATTATCCTTTCAGTCCTAATGCTTATGCTGCTTGCTGCCTGTAGTTCAACAGGTGAAATACATACGGTGGTTAACTCACCGATGGCGCAAGGCTGGAAGAGCAATAAACATGAGCAATGTGTGCCATTTGCGCGCCGTGCCTCCGGCATTCAAATTCGCGGCAATGCACATACATGGTGGCGCCAAGCTGCCTCTGATAAGCGGTCTGAAACGCCTAAACCGGGGGCGGTGATGGTGCTATCAAAAACAAATCGCCTAAGGCTTGGACATGTGGCAGTGGTCAAAGAAATCGTCCATGAACGTGAAATTAATGTGACCCATACGAACTGGGGGTGGAATCGCAATACTCGCCTGATGGTGTATGATTCAATGCGTGTGAAGGATGTGTCCGACGCTGGAGATTGGTCAAAGGCGGTGTTCTGGAACCCACATGGGCGGCATTTTGGCTCTGCCTATCAGGTAAGTGGGTTTATCTCCCCTTAAAACAGACAAGAATGCTTTACTCATACGCCTATGCGGCTAGGGTGATGAGGCATGATACGTCAAGATGAATTAATCGATAAAATTAAGGCCTATGATCCCGATGTAGATGAGGATCTGGTCAACCGTGCCTATGTGTTCGCTATGAAGGCGCATGGCGCGCAAACACGTGCGTCAGGCGATCCGTATTTTACGCACCCGCTGGAAGTCGCCAGCGTGCTGACACATTATAAGTTAGATGTTTCAACTATTGTGACGGCGCTTTTGCATGATACGGTTGAAGATACGGATGCGACCCTCGAAGAAATTGAAGCGCTTTTCGGTGCCGAAATTGCCAAGCTTGTGGATGGCGTGACTAAACTTTCGCAGCTAGAAGGCAATACGATTCACTCCAAGCAGGCGGAGAATTTTCGTAAACTCGTGGTGGCAATGTCGGAAGATTTGCGGGTGTTGCTCGTGAAGCTGGCTGACCGTTTGCATAATATGCAGACGATTCACTACATTAAGAAGCCGGAGAAACGCAAGCGCATCGCGCGTGAGACGTTAGAGATTTATGCAGCACTGGCAGAGCGTATCGGTATGCGCCGTATTAAAGAAGAGTTGCAGGATCTCGCCTTTACGCAGTTATTCCCAGAGGCGCGCGAGTCGATCGTAAATCGTCTGAAGTTTTTGCGAGAAAAAGGCCGTGCGACGATTGAGAAAAGCCGTTTGCAGATCGAGTCAAAACTCAAAGACGGTGGCTTGAATACGTATAAAGTGTTTGGCCGTGAGAAAAAACCGTACTCTATTTGGAAGAAAATGGAGCGTAAGAATATCGGTTTTGAACAGCTGGGTGATATTATCGCGTATCGTATTATTGTCGACACTGAGGCTGACTGCTATCATGCATTAGGAGTTATCCACTCGGCCTATCACACGGTACCAGGCTATTTTAAAGATTATATCTCGACGCCGAAACGCAACGGATATCAGTCGCTCCATACTTCGGTGATTGGCCCGCAGCAGCAGCGTATCGAAGTGCAAATTCGCACACAACATATGCATGATATTGCTGAATATGGTTTGGCAGCACACTGGGCCTATAAAGGCGACGGACAAGGGCAAATTACGAAAGATGGTAAGCAGTTTCGTTGGATTCGTGAGCTATTGGAGATTGTCGAGCAATCGGCCAACCCTGAAGATTTTCTCGAGAATACCAAGTTGGAAATGTATCACGATCAGGTTTTCTGTTTCACGCCGAAGGGGGATATTGAATCTCTGCCACTTGGCGCGACTCCGGTTGATTTTGCTTATGCCGTGCATTCTGGCGTCGGCAATACCTGTGTGGGCGCCAAAATTAACGGACGCATTGTGCCGCTCAAAACGCGTTTGCGTAATGGTGATCAGATCGAAATTATTACGAATAAAAGCCAAACGCCGTCGCCAGCGTGGGAACGTTTCGTCGTTACGGGAAAAGCGCGCTCGGAGATTCGCAAATTCGTGCGCTCTCGCCAACGTGAGGAATATGTGAGTCTCGGGCGTTCGTTGTTGAGTAAGCTCTATAAGCAAGAGTCGGGCAAAGAGCTAAACGATAAGCTTGTGGAGCCTCTCTTGAAACAGATGGATCGTAAAGAGGTCGAAGATCTCTATGCGGAAGTGGGCGAGGGAACGCTAAGTCGTGGGCAAGTGATTGACCTGCTATTGCCAGAACAAGCCAATAAAAAGAAGAAGAGCGAGTTTAATCTCTTTGAGCGCATTACCAACCGTAAGAAAGAGAATAAAAAAGAATCTATGCCGATTCGCGGGTTGATCCCCGGTATGGCGATTCATTATGCGGGCTGCTGCCATCCCATTCCGGGTGATACGATTGTGGGTATCGTCACCACCGGTCGCGGAGTCACCATTCATACGACCGATTGCGATACGCTCGATAACTTTACCGATACGCCGGAACGTTGGATTGATGTTTCATGGGATAGTGGCGCTGATAGCCAGCATGTGGGGCGAATACGGGCGAATGTGAGTCACTCTAAAGGCGGCTTAGCTTCGATTGCCAACTCGATTGCCAAGGATGAGGGTAATATTACCAATTTCAAAATTATCAACCGTAATATCGACTTTTTTGAAGTGTTGATTGATTTGGAAGTCAACGATACCGAGCATCTTAACCACATCATCGCCAATATGCGCCACCTGAAGACGGTGCAAACGGTTGAGCGGTGTCAGGAGTAGGTGATGTTAAGACTCGGCGTAAATATTGATCATGTGGCGACGTTGCGTAATGCGCGTGGCGGCGTGCATCCTTGTCCGGTTGCGGCGGCATTGCTGGCAGAGCAAGCCGGCGCCGATGGAATCACCGCGCATTTGCGTGAGGATCGCCGGCATATCCGTGATGAAGATATGCGCCGTTTGAAAGCGGAACTTAAAATTCCGCTTAATTTCGAGATGGCGGCGACCGATGAAATGCAAAAGATTGCGTTAGAGGTGATGCCGCATGCAGTGTGCCTCGTGCCGGAAAAGCGCGAAGAGGTGACAACCGAAGGTGGGTTGGATGTCGTAGGACAACAAGCGCGTTTGGCGGAGTATATCCAGCCTTTCATTCAAGCGGGTATTCGTGTTTCGATGTTTGTCGATCCGAGCGCCTCGCAGTTACGAGCGAGTATTGAGATGGGCGCGCCCGTGGTCGAGCTACATACAGGGGCTTATGCTGAAGGCGTGGCGGGTGAGTTGGAACGACTTACAAAAGCCGCGCAGTTAGCATCGGAACTTGGCTTGGAATGCCATGCAGGCCACGGCTTGCGTTTTGATAATGTGCAAGCGATCGCACGATTACCTGAGGTGATGGAGCTTAATATCGGCCATTTCCTAATGGGTGAGGCGATTACGATGGGGCTACCAGCAGCGATTGCGCAAATGCGAAAATTGATGAATGAGGTGCACGCATGATGATAGGGACCGGACATGATATGACCGATATTCGGCGTATCGAGAAATCTTTGGCGCGCTTTGGCGAGCGGTTTGAGAATCGTGTATTTACACCAACCGAACAAGCAAAAGCACAGCGACGCAAAGGCGGCGGTGAACGCAATGGCTTAGCCTCGACCTATGCTAAGCGGTTCGCAGCGAAAGAAGCTTGTGCGAAAGCGCTGGGCACGGGCTTTCGCGAAGGCGTGTTCCATAAAGATATGGGGGTGGTCAATCTACCCTCAGGTAAACCCACTTTAGAGCTCAGCGGCGGCGCGCTAGCGAAGTTAAATCAGCTCGTGGATATGCGGCGCTATAAGCCCGTGATTCACCTAACATTGAGCGATGAATACCCCTACGCACAGGCGCATGTGATCATTGAAGCCGTGCCTGTTAGTTAGGTTATTGCAGCGATACTGGGGGCGGGGTGAAAAGTTGATTTTCGATGCGATCTTGCGGGGTGATGCCTAGTTGTTCAGCGCGGTTGGCGGCTAGGTAGAGTACGGCGTGGCTGGCTTTGGGCAGGATTAAAGGGGTTTGAAGTTGGCTGAGATTTAGGTTCGGCCAAATTTCGATAATCACGCCTTGTGCGTTGATCGCGATGATATCAACGGGGCTGTAAACATTCGCCGGATTGATGCGATGACGGTTGGCCAACTCAGTATTTAGCAGCGGTGCTAGCGCTTTGGGGATGGGCGGTTTTGCGGTAGGAAGCGGATAGAGTGTCTCTTGTTTGCGCTTGCGACGTTGTGCCTTTTGCGCAGCGAGTCTTTCTAAATCCGGTAACGGAATCAGGTAAGCCGCATTGCCTTCTAGTGGCTTGGCTAAATACATGGACGGGGCCTGAAACGAGGTGGCAGGACGTATCTCAGCCACTAGTTTGATCGGGCTGAGTGCTTGAATGCGCGGCCTGTGTTGATCTGAGCGAGGCTGCTGCACCTCAACGGGAGCGGCAATCGGATAGATGGTCAGCTTTGAGCGCGCATAGACAAAAGTGGCATTTGCGTGCCATGAAAGGCTAATTAACGCGAAGCAGGCAAGGCAGAGCGGAAATATTTGAGACGTAATTGATCGCCTTTTTTCAAATTCCATTTGGCGGCACTTCCTGCTGGGATTTCTAAAATAGCGAGAACCTGATCTTGTGCTTTGATCGGAACTTCTGATTTTGGCGTAGTGTTCCTGACAATCTGAACGATCCGTCCGTTACGATCAATAAAGGCAATATCAAGCGATAGATGCGTGTTGCGCATCCACATGCTGTAGCTATCTTCTTCTTCAAAAAGGAACAGTAACCCGTGCATGTAATTTGGCCAAACGCGGTAATGCATTAACCCGGCGGATTGCTGTTCGTCACTATGCGCAAAGCCTAAAACGAGAGGTAAATTGCCGCCTCGTGTTGTAATGGGCACTTTGCCAGTCTTGAACTGCATGGTTTGCGGTCCGTCTAGCGGATCAGATAAAATGGTGGCCCCATCACCCGTTAGCTGGGCTTCTGTGGTCGTAAAATCTGTCGCTTCAGGCTCAGGGTCTGGTGACATAATCCAAAGAAAAAGGATAAAGCCGACCGCGGCGCCCCAAAATTTTAACTTATCCATGGTTGGATAACCTTAAAAATTAGAATGGGATTTCATCGTCTAATTCAGGCGCTGCTGCGGGAGCATTGCTCGCATTGCCACCTGGGACTTGACCAAATGCAGGTGAGGCTTGCTGTTGGCCTTGGTTCTGGCTGCCACTATCTTGATTGTAGCTTCCACCTTGGCTGCCTTTGCTGTCGAGCATAGTCAAATTGCCGTTAAAGCCTTGGAGGACGACTTCAGTTGTGTATTTCTCAATACCGTCATTGCCAGTCCATTTGCGTGTTTGAAGCGCGCCTTCAAGATAAAGCTTAGAGCCTTTGTGAACATAGTTTTTGATCACTTTAACGAGGCCTTCATTGAAGACGACCACACGGTGCCATTCAGTTTTCTCACGGCGTTCGCCTGTGTTTTTATCGCGCCAGCTATCCGATGTCGCGATGGAAAGATTTGCAAGTTCACGGCCATCCTGTGTTTGACGAATCTCAGGTTCGTTACCCACATTACCGATTAAAGTTACTTTATTGATGCTACCAGCCATGATGCCCTCATTTATGTTCTTATTAATTTTGTGAAGGAATAGCGCAGTTTTATAGGTTTGTCATTAGTTTTACTGCGCAAAATAAATGACGCACGCCAAAAAGTTGGTGGGCTAGCCTTACTCGCCTATCTGCAAGATGTGGTATAAGGGTATTTTGTAGAGAAACCGTAATTATCGCTAGCATGGTAGAGGAAAATTGGCTAGAGTGCATGCCCCTTAAAGAAGTACAGGTACAGGCGAATATGTCAGCTCTCGAAAACCCAAGTGATCCTTTTATCCGCGTTCGTGGCGCGAAAGAACATAATCTGCAAGATGTGGATGTTAATATTCCTAAGAATCAGTTGGTGGTGGTGACAGGGCTTTCAGGCTCAGGTAAATCCTCGCTTGCGTTTGATACGATCTATGCGGAAGGACAGCGTCGTTATGTCGAGAGTCTATCGGCCTATGCGCGCCAGTTTTTGAATATTCAGGATAAGCCGGATGTCGAGAGCATCACCGGCCTATCACCTGCAATTGCGATTGATCAGAAGACGACCAGCAAGAATCCGCGTTCGACCGTAGGTACGGTGACTGAGATTTATGATTACCTGCGTTTGCTTTATGCGCGTATTGGTGTTCCATATTCTCCAGCGACAGGTAAACCGATTGAAAGTCAAACGGTTAGTCAGATGGTTGATAAGGTGATGGAACTGCCTGAGGGCACGAAATTTCACCTGCTTGCGCCGGTTGTGCGTGGCCGTAAAGGTGAGCATCATGGCGAACTTATTGCCGCGCAGAAGGCTGGCTTCCAGCGGGTACGCATTAATGGCGAAGTGTATAAATTTGATGATGAACTGCCTAAGCTCGATAAAAATAAGAAGCATGAGATCGAAGTTATCGTCGATCGCTTGGTGATTAAAGACGATATCGAAGTGCGTTTGGCGGACTCAATGGAAACGGCTGTGAATACGGGGAGCGGCTTGGTAATGGTCGAAGTTCTGCCGAAGAAAAAAGGCGGAGATAGCGAGTTTATCCTGCTTTCAAGCAAGTTCGCTTGCCCCGAAAGCGGCTTTACGATTGATGAAATTGAACCGCGTTTATTCTCATTCAACAGCCCTTATGGTGCTTGTAAAGAGTGTGATGGCCTCGGAACGGAGATTTTCTTCGTACCAGAACTGATCGTACCCGATCCGAAGAAATCGTTGCTGGATGATGCGATTGCGCCTTGGGCGAACACGCAAACGAAATATTATAAACAAACGATTGAAGGTTTATCTCAGCATTTCGGATTCAATCCGCTTGTGCCGTTTAAAGACCTGCCAGACGAAACTCAGGAAATGCTGCTTTACGGCTCCGGCGAGGAAGTGGTGAAAATCAAATATAATGATGGTTTGCGTAGCTTCCTCAGTAACAAGCCATTTGAAGGTATTATCCCATCGCTCAGACGTAAGTCCGATGAGACGGAAAGCGATCATGTGCGCGAAGAGCTTGGTAAATATCAAGATATCAGCCCGTGTGAAGCGTGTAATGGTTATCGCCTGAATAAAGAATCGCTCTGCATTAAAGTGGCTGATCATCATATTGGTGAGATTTGCCGTTTGTCGATTGAAGAAGCGGTCGAGTGGTTCTCTAGCATAGAAAAAAAGCTTAGCAAAACGCATCAGCAAATTGGTGAAAAAGTGCTCAAGGAACTGTGCGCTCGTCTTGGTTTCCTCAATAATGTAGGCTTGGATTACCTCACGCTGAGCCGTGAATCTGGCACGCTTTCGGGCGGTGAGTCACAGCGTATCCGTTTGGCATCGCAAATTGGTTCCGGCCTTTCTGGCGTGCTTTACGTGTTGGATGAGCCTTCAATTGGCTTGCACCAATGCGATAATGAACGTCTGCTAAGTACGTTGAAAAACCTTCGTGATCTGGGAAATACCGTGATCGTGGTAGAGCATGATGAAGATACAATGCGCGAATCAGATTACCTGATCGATATGGGGCCGGGTGCCGGTGTGCATGGTGGTCTCATCGTATCAGAAGGTACCGCGCAAGAAGTGATGGATGATCCTAATTCCATTACAGGTCAGTATCTCTCGGGTAAAAGAGAGATTGCAGTGCCGAAGAAACGTCGTGAAACGTCGAAAATCAAAGCGATTACGATTAAAGGCGCGCGTGCGAATAACCTTAAAGATATCGATGTGACGATTCCACTGGCGACGCTCACTTGCGTCACAGGAGTATCGGGTGGCGGTAAATCTAGCCTGACGATTGAAACGCTCTATAAGGCGACCATGCGCAAGTTGCACGGAAGTAAGGCACATCCGGGAGCACATGATAAAATCACAGGTCTTGAGTTTATCGATAAGGTGATTGAGATTGATCAATCGCCGATTGGGCGTACTCCACGTTCGAATCCGGCGACTTATACCGGGGCATTTACGCCCATTCGTGATTGGTTCGCTCAATTGCCGGAAGCAAAAGCGCGTGGCTATAAGTCGGGCCGCTTTAGCTTTAACGTTAAAGGCGGACGTTGTGAAGCATGTCAAGGGGACGGCGTTATCAAGATTGAAATGCACTTCCTGCCAGATGTTTACGTGAAATGTGATGTCTGCCAAGGCGCGCGTTATAACCGCGAAACGCTGGAAGTGACGTATAAAGATAAGTCGATCTCTGACGTTCTAAACATGACGGTTGAAGAGGCTTCAAAGTTTTTTGAAGCACATCCATCGATCAGTGAAAAATGCAAAGCACTCGAAGAAGTCGGCTTGGGTTATATTGGTATTGGCCAATCAGCGACGACACTTTCCGGGGGTGAGGCACAGCGTATTAAGCTGGCACGTGAGCTATCAAAACGCTCGACAGGTCGTACGCTTTATATTCTTGATGAGCCAACTACAGGCTTGCATAGTGAAGATATTGCGAAGCTCCTTATGGTGCTGCATCGCTTGGTCGATGCGGGTAACACGGTAGTCGTGATTGAGCATAACCTAGATGTCGTGAAAACGGCGGATTGGGTGGTCGATATCGGCCCGGGTGGTGGTCATAAAGGCGGCGAGCTCGTTGTTGCAGGCACGCCGGAAGAGGTGATCAAAGAGAAGCGCTCTATTACAGGGAAATGGCTCAAGCCGTACCTAAATAAGAAAAAAGGCGCTGAGGGCAAGAGTAAAAAGGTAGCTTAGGCGCTCTGACTGTCATCTAATCGTAACATACCCCTCCTTCGGTTGAGGGGGGTAATCCTTTATACTCATTCCGAGATTGAATAATGTAAGTGGAGATGTGTGACCGAAGTAGCGACATATAACAAAAGAGACGTAAGAGCGGGGCAACCAACAGTGGTTGCTGCGCCGGACCCTTTTGTTGCGCAACCTTCACGCTCTAACCTGCAGGTTGATGATAGTTCTCAAGTGGGTTATCGACCGATCGCTTTTTCAAATAAAGTAAAACATTTTGCGCATAGCGTTGCGAATAATCCTAGCGACTTCCTGTTTTCGGTGGCGACATCTGTTGCGGTTTTTGCTTTGGTCAGAATGGCTGTAGGCGGCGCCATCGCGATGGCTGGCTTAAGTGCGCTTGCAACCCCCATTATGGTAACGATGCTCGCCGCAGGGTTAGTCGGGCTTTATCGTGGAAACCAAGAGGCTAAACGAGAGGGGAAAAAGCGTGAAGCTGCTTTATACGCCGCAGGCGGCCAACCCACCTCCGAAGAGATCGCTAATGCGCATAAGGTGGAAGCTTCGAGCGTTATTAGCGCCGGCATCAAACATGCGATCGTTAGTGGTATTATCGGCTCCATTATCGGCGCGAGCTTAAGTGGAGACTGGCCGGAAATTTCAGAATATTTACCTCAAAGCGCCATGGAGCAAGGAGCGGTTATCTCAGACGGTGGAGGGCATGATGCGGGTGATCATAAGGTAGGTGAGCATGTTGATGAGCCCGCTGTTGAAGAACATCATGAGGCTTCCGCGACCGAAACAAAGACGGAAACACATTCTGCTCCAGTGGATGGCGCAGTAACGTATTCCTCTGCGGGAGAAGGGGTAACTAGCAATACAGATGCAGAGGGTGGCGCCAATAGATATGTGTTTAAGAATGTTGATAACTTTAGAGTTATTGAAAATACAATGAGTGGTGCAGAGTTTTTGGAACTCAATGAACAAATACGCGCTGAGCAGCAGCAAGATTTTATCAATGAGTTTAATGCCCAACTAAATACCTTACCAGATGTTCCGGCAGGGGAGGTGATTCTGGGTGAGCAGGGAGCCGCTACCGGAGCACAAGATACGATTTCCTCTTTACGGGGGAGTTTGATAGATGATATTCTCAACCGCACTCCTCCAGCAGCGGACTCACTTGGGAGGCATACGGATAGTCTAATGAATAAAGTTGAACTAGAAGGCTTTAATCCAGGCTTTTAAGTATCAATTTTCTTAATCGCGTTAAACACCTTACCTTCTTCCGTCGCAGCGCAAAGATGCCCGCCTTCGGGGGTGGTGATGAATTCCGCTACATTCGGTAGGTGCTTATTGTAGGCTTCGGCCATGGCGTAGGGCACAACGCTATCGGCGGTGCCATGTAGTAAGATGACGGGCTGTTTGATATTGTGTAAGGCGAAAGGCTGATCACCAAATTGCAGGGCGCCATCCACGGCTGGGCCTTTCCATCCATTTTTATAGGCATTTTGCAAATCATAGAGGAAGAGCTCACGATAAAAATCCACATCCATCAGTGCGACATCTGCAGGCGGTAGGGTTTTGCGTAAATGTGCGACGAATTTATCCGGCTGCTTATTGACGGTATATTCGGTGAGTTTGCCGACAGCCGGTACGGTGAATTTGCTTTTATACATTAAGCGGAACGTGTTGATGGGCTTGGGTAATTTGATGCCAGTTGCCTCTTCACGCCCGAAGCTAAGCCATCCGGATAAGCTAGTGACGAACGTGATTTGATTGGGCAGGTCATAGGCACATTGGAACGCATAAGGGGCGCCGCCGGAAATGCCAATCACGCCGCATTCTTTGATCTTTAAATGTGCGAGGAGTTGAATCATATCCAAAGGGTAGTGCCGCAATTCTCGGCCTTTCTGAGGGGCAGAATCACCAATGCCTGGACGATCAGGGCAGATAAGTTGATAGCCTGCACGTTCCGCAGCATCACCGGCCATAAAACCGAGCGTGTGAGAACCGGGCGTGCCGTGGAAGAAGAGGACCGGTTTACCGGTTTTTGCGCCAATACGGCGGAAGGCGAGGGTGCGACCATCGGTGAGTGTGATGGTTTCGAGCTCAGGCCATTGTGGTCCGGGGAATTGCATTAAGAGGTACTCTTTCGTTTATCTTCCAATGAAGTGACATTATCGGCATCTTCGGCTTCACCTTCAATCCATTCATTCGTTTCGCGCATCTCAAAGCCAAGAAGTTTGCCGGGGAGTTTCTTATTTCCTTCAGGTGAGATACCGAGTTTCTCAATATTCTTGAGTCTGGGCGATAAGGTGCGGTTATAGGAAGAGGTGAATTTCGTGTAGCTTTCCGCCGCGCGCTTTAGATGCGTGCCGGTTTTCTCTAAATGATCAAGATTGATGGCAAGGCCAGCAAGGATCCGTTCGATTTCTTTAACGATTTTCTCGCGATTTTCATCTCGTTTGAGTTCAGAAATCTGCATCGAGGCGATACTGCATAGGCCATGTAAACCTGCGGGGCCTACGGCGATAATGCCATATTTTTGCATCTTCTCGCGGAAGCTACCATCGATCGTATCAAGGCGCGAAACCGCCGCATCGGAGGCGATATACATCACATTGATAATCTGTGGGTGAGGTGCGTTTCCGGTACGGCGTTTATGATCGTCAATCACGGCCGCAGTGTAGTTCTTTTGCGCAAGCGAGGTGATGTGCTTATGCATGGCTTGGCTAAATTTTGCTTCGGCTTGCGTGCGCTCTTGTTCGGTTTCTGCAGCAGCGAGTTCGAGTTCATATTTAGAGGCTTTGCAGTCGATAATCATCAGGCGGTCAAAGGGGAGGTAGACAATGCCATCAGGACGAAAGTTACTTCCTGCATCGTTGGTCATACTGGCTTGTAGGTCGAAGTCGGTGCCTCTTTGTAGGCCGAGATTCAGTAGAAGATTCTCTAATGAGACTTCCGTAAGCTGCCCTGCAGTGCCGGGCGATGACATGGTGCGCCAGAGTGTATCAGCTTTATCTTGTGTTTGCTTGCTGGTTTCATTGATCGCCGCAACGGCATTTGAAAGCTCACCAAATTGTTTGAGGAACTTCTGTTGTTGTTCTTCTGTTTTTTGTCCGATTGATTGCTTAACCGCTTCCGCTTCGCGCTTATGATCTTCGAGCAGCTTGCTGGAGAGCTCTTGTCCTACGGCCATCACGCTTGCACGGGCGGCATCTTTGAACGTATCGCCGTAACGGTCTGAGGCTTCTGCTTCGGCCTCTAAGCGGATAATATGTTCACGTTGCACATTCATGATGCGTCGCATGCGGCTCGTGCGATAAAAATGGGTGAAAAGCACCACAAGTAGCAACCCGCATAAGGCTAGAAGTGCTGGCATGACAAAATTGGCTGGTATCTGAGGCATGGTTTCCCTAATTTCTTCTTATTACGGTGAATTGTAAGCAATTTTGAGGCTGGAAGCTATGAAAAAACCATCGATCGCTTGTGTGATTCTGTGTGCAGGGCAGGGAACGAGAATGAAATCGCCTTTACCTAAGGTGCTACATGAAGTAGCGGGTTTGCCGATGGTGGGGCATGTCTTAAAAACGAGTTCTCAGTTGAAGCCGGAAGAAATGGTGGTCGTGGTCGGCCCTGAAATGCCGAAGGTCGCAGAAGTGATCGCGCAGCTGGATTATGATGCAAACACCGCCATTCAGCATGAGGCACTCGGCACCGGTCATGCGGTGCGTGCTGCAGAAGAGTCACTCGACGGGTTCGACGGTTTAGTCTTCGTGCTTTACGGTGATACGCCATTGATTGAGGTCGAAACCTTGCGCGCGATGATCCTGACAAAAGCCGCGGTAACGGTCTTAGGGATGCGTCCGGTAGACCCTGCTGCCTATGGCCGTTTAGTATGCGATGATAAGGGTGACTTGCAGAGAATCGTCGAATTTAAAGAAGCAGATGCGCAAGAGCGTGCGATTAACCTGTGTAACTCAGGTGTGATGGCGGTGAATGCGAAAGACTTGATCCGCTACCTCGCTCAAATTAAAAACGATAATGCTAAGGGTGAATATTACCTAACAGATTTGGTCGAAATTGCGGTGAAGGAAGGCAAAACGTGCGCCGTAGTTGAGGCATCGGAAGAATCGCTATTGGGCGTGAATGATCGCGTGGATTTAGCCGCCGCCGAGCACGCTTATCAAGCCCGTGCGCGAAACCATATCATGCGCTCAGGCGTGACGATGCAGGCGCCAGAGACGGTTAGTTTTTGCCACGATACTGAAATTCATAAAGATGTGGTGATCGAGCCGAATGTTTATTTCGGGCCGGGAGTTGAGGTGGAATCGGGTGCTCGCATCCGCGCCTTCTCGCATCTTGAAGGGGCACATGTTTCCAAAGATGCTATTATTGGGCCTTATGCACGTTTACGCCCAGGAGCCAACATTGGCAAAGGCGCGCGTATCGGTAACTTTGTTGAAATTAAAAATGCTGATTTAGAAGAAGGCGCGAAGGTGAATCACCTCAGCTATGTGGGCGATGCACATGTGGGCGCTTATGCTAATATCGGTGCGGGAACGATTACCTGTAACTATGACGGCTTCCAGAAATATCGCACGACCATTGGCGATCATGCCTTTATCGGCTCCAACAGCGCACTCGTAGCGCCGGTTGAGGTGGGTGAGGGCGCTATTGTCGGCGCTGGCAGTACGATTACGGAGGATGTGGAGGCGGATGCGCTAGCCATGACTCGTCCGCAGCAATTGCACCGCGTAGGCTGGGCCCAGAAATTCAGAAATAAACGTCAGAATTAGGGCTTGGCGAAAATTAGGACAAAAAAACAGCCTTTGCTTTCGCAGAGGCTGTTTTCTCGGGTTCATAACACTATGTTACTCACATGGTGTATTCTCCCGTTTCTTTGTCAAACCAGTCCTTCGAAGAAGGCCAGTTCTCAATAACTTGAAAGATATTATTGGCGATTTCTCCGCCAATTGTAACACTAATATAGTGGATTGCAGCATCCACGTTGTGGTTTTGTGCATATTGGTTGCACATACCCATTAAGGAAGTGTTTGAGTGAACGCCTAACCTCAGTAAAGCGCTATTCAAGTTCTGTGGCCGATTGTCGTTTGCCATGATTGTAGGAATTTTACGTAATCTGAATTGATGACGTAGAGTAGTTGAAAAAATATTCTTACCCTTACAGACTACACCTTACTACTATAGTAGGGTCGCTGATAAAATAGCGTGCAATGATTTTGCAATAACCTGAAAGGGTAAGAATAAGTTGTTATTGCAACCGAATAAGTTCTTTTGTGTGTGACAGCAATCGTTAACTACACTGTCTCCTCGTTCCTAGGGTCGGGGTGGTGACGTTATGTAACAGGCTCACGCTGAAAGCGTCGCAGCTATCTT